>NZ_SGWE01000005.1:80000-340306 GCF_013337115.1 Deinococcus sp. JMULE3 | reverse complement strand
GGGGAAGCAGCGTGAAGAGTGATTCGAAGGCGTGCGCTTCCTCGCGGGTCCACAGCGCGCCGGGGCTGACGGTGCCCAGAAGCGTGGCGGCCTGGTCACGTTTCCCGGTGCGGCGTGCCAGTTCGGCCCGGACGATCACGGCCCGCTGCGCGTCCTCGGTGTCCAGCGGGCCGGATCGTGCGAGGTGGGCCTCGGCGGCCCGCACGTCCGGCACGTCCAGGCTGGCGAGGGTGGCGGCGACGTCCACGTTCACCCACGACTGCCCGGCCTCGCGGTCGCTGCGGGTGGTGGTGGCGGCGCCGCGCAGCGTTTCGAGCGCCTGCATGTGCCGTCCCGCAAGCCGCTGGGTGTACCCCAGGCCGCGCAGGGCCTGCCGCAGGTCGTCCTCGTCCCGGCTGGCGCTGGCGGCCTGCCGGTACAGCGACTCCGCGCGGGCCCACTCGCCCAGGGCGCGCCGGGCGGCGGCCTGCCCGGACAGTGCCCGGCTGCGGTAGGTGGATTTCAGCGCGGCGACCTGCATGAAGTACGCCTCGGCTTCCGCGAAGCGGCCCAGGCGCAGGCAGACGACGCCCATGTTGTTCAGCAGCATCGCCCGGTGGGTGGTGGAGATCACCAGCTTCAGCGCGTCGGTGTAGGCCAGCATGGCACCCGGTTCGTTCCCCGCGCGGCTGCGCAGGCCGCCCAGGTCGAGCAGGATCAGGCCGCGGGTCCAGCCGCCCTCACTGGCGTCCAGCGCCTCCCGGAACGTTCCTTCCCAGTCACTGCCGGGGTCGAGGCGGTTCTGGGCGAAGCCTTTTATCCGCAGGGCCAGGCCCAGCTCGCGGGTCGTGAGGTGCTCACGGTCTCGTAGGGCCGTCTCGGCGGCCTGGAGGGCACCGGGGAAGTCCTCCTGCTGCGTCAGCGCCCAGGCCAGATGCGCGAACAGGAACCCGTCCCGGTGCCCGGCGGCCTGCGCCTCGTTGATCAGGGTCACGACGTCGGCGGGTGTCCGTGCATTCCCAGTCAGGCGGATCTTGAGGCGCAGGCCGTGAACGCTGAGACTTCCGCCAGGACCTCGCGGCAGCGCGGCCGGGGCGTGGTGCTCCACGTGCTCCAGGAGGGTCAGCAGCCCGGCGGGGTCCTGCCCCTCGTTCAGGGCGCGTTCGATGGTCCCGACGGCCTCGTCGGGGCGGGCTGACTCCACGAGAGCCAGGACGGACGACTGCCACGTTTCCCACGGGACGGCTGAAGGGGAACGGCGGGGGGATGACACGGGCGTCAGAGTAGCGCCGCGCGCCGTGGGACGTCGATCCTGGGACAGTGGTGTCTCACTCCAGGGAGGGCGATCCGGGCGGAAATGCTGTCCTGGAGGCGCCTGACCTGGGCGGCGGGCCGGTTGGGTTCGTGCGGCGCGGTTCGTGGCTTCAGGCGCCGCCTTACGCACCTCGTCAAAAAACGTTGTCCAGCACGCAGGAAATGCGGCTTGCTCACAGGAGGGCCAGGAAGGCCCCTCCAATGACTTCTGAGGGGTACAGGAGGGGGTCATTCGTCGTGCGTGCTGGTGGGGGGAGGCGTCGCCGGGCACGGGCGCGTCGTCCCGTCTTCACACTAAGTCCGATTAGTACTAACATATCGTCACCCGTGATCATTGAGGCCCACCCTTGACCCTCGACCGCACCAGCGACACCCTCGCCCTGGTCAACCTGACCGATCAGGCCCTGCGGGTCCGCGCCGTCGAGGCCGCCAGCACCTACGACACTGACACCCTGGTGCAGGTCACGCTGGCGTACATGACTGCCGGGAGCCTCAAGGGCGCGCGGACCAGCGGCAAGACCCTCGCGGCGTACGCGCTGGCCGTGCGGGACTTCGTGCCGTGGGCGCAGGGCAGCGGCGTGCAACTGCTGCGCCCCGGTCGGCGGGACGGGGGCCGGTACGTCGCGCACCTCCAGACACGCCCGTCACGCGGGCGCGGGAAACGCGGGACGCTGTCGGCCGCGACGGTCGCGCAGTACGTCGCGGGCGCGCGGGCGCTGTACCGCGCGCTGCGCTGGGCGGGCGCGACCGAGGCGCAACCCTTCGAGGACGCGCACGTGCCGCCCGACCCGACGCCGGGCATCGTGAAGAACCCGCCGTACATGCGGGAGATCGACGAGGTCCTGGCGCACTGCGACGCCCGGCTGGGGGCGCTGCTGCTGCTGTGCGCGCACGCCGGGCTGCGCGTCACCGAGGCGCTGAACGTCCGCGTGACCGACCTGCACGGCGCGCAGCTGACCGTGGCCGGCAAGGGGGGCCGGACCCGCCGCGTGCCCCTGGGACGCCGGGTGCGCGCGGCCCTGCACGGCCTCCCCCCGGTCACGGCGGACGGCGGGCTGTTCGACTGGTCGTACCATCACGCGCAGTACCGCATGCGTCAGGCGTTCGCCGCCGCCGGTCACGGACACGCGTGGCGCGGCTTCCACGCGGCCCGGAAGCACTCGGGGACGCGCCTGTACCGCGCCACGAAGGACTTCACGCGCGTCGGGCTGTTTCTCGGGCACGCGTCGGTGGACACCACGCGCCGCTACGTGGCCCTGGAGGAGAACGACGTGCAGAACGAGGTCGAGGACTTCTGATGAGTCGGTGCGGCGGGGCCCGCTCCACCCCCACGGATAGATCCGGGGGCACTGCGGCCCTTTTGGTAGGCTACGGGCCGTGCGAGGCCAGAGGCGTGGACAGCGCGGCGGTGCCCCCCGGCAGCCGGTCCGTTCGGGGACGGCGTGACGCCGCTGCCGCCACCGCTTGGGCAGTGGGCGGCCGGGACGCCGCTGGAACCCGCTGCGGCGTGGTCGTGGCGTCGCCCCCCGGCCGCGTGGCTGGAGGTGCTGGGCAGCGGGGGGCGGGGCGTGCCGCAGCGGGCCGCGATCCTGCATGACCTGGGCTGGGCGGCGCTGCTGAGCGGGGACGTCGCGGCGGCCGCCGGGCAGTTCGAGGAAGGCATGGGGCTGGTCCGCGCGCAGCGCGCGGCGCGGCCCTGGCGTGGGCGGCTGCTGGTGGGCCTGGCGACCGTGGACCGCGTGCAGGGCGCGTTCGAGGCGTCCCTGAGCCGGGCGCGCGAGGCGCTGGGCGGGCAGCTGGAGGACGCCGCGGCGTTCGGGGCGCACCTGACGCTGGCGACCACGACGCGGATGATGGGTGACGCCCTGGTGTCGGTCCGGCATCACTACGCGGCGCTGCGCTACGCCCCGCCGGACGCGCGGGCGGACGTGCAGGCGCTGCTGGACCTGGTGCATCCGGGGTCGGGACGTCCCGACGAGGGCACGCTGTCACCGGGCGTGCAGTTGCGCCTCGCGCTGCAGGACGCCGAGTCGGTGCTGCGCGCGGGGTTGGGGGCGGGGCTGCTGCCGGACGTGACCGGCTTTCCGTTCGAGGTGCTCGACGAGTCCCGCAGCGTGCCGCATGTGCGCGCGGCGCTGGGCTGGCCGGACCCGGCCGTCACGCCGGACGCGGCGCGGCTCGTGACGCGCGGGCGGCTGGGTGTGCAGCGTGGACTGACGTTCGTGCCGATGCGCGGCGAGGGCCGCAGCCTCGCGCTGCTCGCGTACCTGATCGAGCGGGGCAGCGCGCCGTGGCCGCTCGTGGCGGACGCCGTCCTCGGGGAGGGCACGCCGGGGGCGCTGTACGGCCAGGTGCGTTACCACGTCTCGCGCCTGCGGAGCCTGCTGGGCGACTCGGGCGCGGTGCGCCTGCGGGGCGGGCGACTGTCGCTGGGGCCGCAGTGGGCCTGGTCCACGGACCTGCGCGAAGCGGGACCGTGCCTGCTGGACGGCCCGCTCGACTGGCTGGAGGACGAGACGTGATCAGCGGGCGAGATCCGTGACCCACGCGCCGTAGAGGTCACTGAACGGGGCGGGTCCGGGGTCGTCCAGGTCGGTGGTGATCACCCAGTCGGGGTCGAGGGTGACGGTGCGCCGCCGGGTGACGGTCAGGGTATCGCTGCCGGTCAGGTCATGCAGGTCGCTGATGGCCGCGCGGATGCGGGCCGGGCCGCGCCTGTCCCCGGCGCGCAGGTCCAGCAGCGCGGCGGCCAGCGTGTCGAGCGTGGCCGGACCCTCGCGGCGCAGGTACGCGACGACCGCCAGACCCAGGGGCCGCGCGCCGGGCAGCGGGGCGCCGCACAGCCGCGCGCCGGGCTCGCCGCGCGACGTGACGTGCAGCGTGCAGGGCTGCCGCGCGGCGGGGGTCGGCAGGATCAGTCCAGCGGCGCGGCCGTGGGCGTACAGGTCACCCAGGACCGGGGCCTCGTCGAGCAGGACGTACGGTTCGTTCGCGTCCAGCGCCGCGTGCAGGACCGCCAGCGCGACCTCCCCTTCCCCGGCGCGCAGATGGTCCTGCGCGAGGTGCAGCCGGGCGCGCCAGCCGTCGTACGGCGCGGTCAGGGGCGCGAGGCGCTGCAGGGCGTCGCGGGCCACCGCGGCGTTCGGGCCACCCAGGTCGATCAGGGCGAGGTACAGCGCCTCGGTGTCCCGCGCGGCGCCGTCCCCGGCGAGACTCAGGGCGCGTTCCTGGGCGGCGCGGGCGGCAGCGTCCTGACCGGCGAGGCGCAGGGTGGTGGCCAGGACGTTCCAGGCGTACGTACCGGCGCGGTCGTCCCCGGCGAGGCGCGTGGCCTGCCGGGCGCGCTGCAGGGCGAGGTCGAACTGCCCGGACGCGCGGGCGTGCAGGGCCAGGGCGCAGCGGAAATTGTGGGTGCGCCAGCGGACCGTCTCGATCCGGCTGGCGCGCGTCAGGGCGTATCCCTCCTGCAGGGCGTCGAGCGCGTGATCGAGGTGCCCGCGGCGCAGGTACGTCCAGCCGAGGTTGTACAGCGTGGTGACCCGCTCCTCTGGCAGGATGGCGTGCGCGAGGGCCTGATGGTACAGCCGGAACCCCTCGTCGAAGCGCTGGTCACGCATCAGCATGACCGCCCAGTCGATGTACACGGCGCTGCGCTGCCGCGGGTACAGCGTCTCGGCCAGGTGCGCGGCCCGTTCGATCTCCGGGTACGCCTCCCCGGTCCGGCGCAGCGAGTGCAGGGCGTACGCCCGCTGCCGCGCGTGATTCAGTTCCTCCACGACGGGCCGCGCGTCCAGGAAATCCAGAGCCGCCTGGTACCGCCCGCCCAACAGCAGCGCGTGCGCGTCGAGGTACTGCTGAAAGTCGCTCATGACCGGAGCATGATGCCGCGTCCCCGGCGTGCCGGGGGACGCAAACCAGAACGCCCCCCGGCGGGGGGGACGCCTGGGCGGCGCGCATCACGCGGCGGCGGGAGCCAGGGTGGGGACAGAGTTGGTCTGTGGAGCCACGGTGCCGTCGTCGCGGGCGTGGGCGTGGGCGGTCAGGGCGAGCAGCGTCAGGATGATGCGCAGAGCGGACATACAGGCCTCCAGACGGAACCGCCGGGTGAATGAACCGGGGTCCGTACCTGCATGCACGCGGCCACGCGAAACCCGCCCGGGTCAGCTCGCGGGTGGGGACCGACCGCTGCTGAAGGTCACCGGCGAGCGAGCCCGGCAGATGGCGCCTTCACACCTCGGAATATTTGGACTTGCCTTTTTACCTGTATCTGGATCTGATTCAAATACCGTACTCACAGGACGGGTCAGTCCGGCGCACGCGCCAGGCAACACGTCGAGGAGAACACTCATGAAGAAACTGCTCATCGGGACCATGACCATCAGTTGCGCCCTGCTCGCCTCCTGCGACTTCAAGGGAGCGCCCACCACACCCGCCGCCACCACCGGCACCGTCAACGGCGTGCGCGTCGTGAACGACACCACCTACCAGGTCGGCTTCACGCCCCTGAGCGACACCAGCATCGTCACCAACGGCAAGCTGGACAGCGCGACCGTCAAGACCATCAGCGCCGGGAGCGCCACGGCCCGCGTGTGCGGTCAGGTACAGGTGCAGGACACCATCACCGCCGCGATCAGCCTCGACAGCACCGGCAGCATGGCCGACAACGACCCGAACCTCCTGCGCCGCGACGCCGCCAAACGCTTCGTCTCGCGCATGAGCAGCCAGGACCGCGCCGCTGTCCTCTCCTTCGATTTTGACACCACGCCCAACGCAAACCTGGGCGTCTCCTACCTGTGGCAGGACTTCACGGGCGACAAGACCCTCCTGAACACGGGCATCGACAACGCCACCTTCGCGGGCGGGGGCACCCCGCTGTACGGCGCGATCGTGGATGGCAGCACCCTCGTCAAGGCCAGCGGCGGCACCAACGGCTCCCTGCTGATCCTGACCGACGGCGAGGACAACGCCTACATCGATCAGTACCAGCAGGCCATCGACACCGCGCGCGCCAACGGCACCAAGGTGTACGCCATCGGCCTGGACGCCCGCGGCAACCTCGACTTCAGCGCCCTGGAGGACATCGCCACCGCCACCGGCGGCCTGTTCCAGAAGGCGAACGACGCCGCCGCCCTCGACGGGTTCTTCGACCGCATGTACAACGCCTTCCGCGCCCAGGGTTGCGTGGAACTCGTGTTCACGCAGAAACCAGCCACCGGAACCGAGGTCACCGGCACGCTGAACATCGTCGTCAGCGCCCCCGACCGCAAGGCGGCCACCGTCGAGGTGCCCTTCACGTTCACCGTCCGCTGACCCCCGCCTGAACCCCCGGTCCGGCCGCCACCGCAGGGGCGGCCGGACACTGTCCATCGCAGAAGCGATCCACGGCGGCGTGCCCGGCAACTGAACTGGCGCGCCCCACCCCGGATCCCTCTTCACCCCATAGGAATCCCGACATGAAACGAACCGCCCTGATCCTCACCCTGACCGCCGCCCTCACCGCCTGCCAGCAGCCGGGCACCACCACGCCCACCGGGCCCGTGAAGATCAGCGTGACCGGGCCGACCGTCATCGCCACGAACTCGTTCCCGCCCCTGACCGTGACCGTCACGAACGCCGACGGCACGCCCAGCACCGCGCCCGTCACGTTCACGTCCAGCGACCCGACCACCGTCGACGTGGACGCCCAGGGCCGCATGAAGGCCCTGCGCCTGAGCATGGCGCCCGTCACCGTCACCGCGACCGCCGCCGGGCAGAGCGCCGCCCTGACCGTCACCACCTACGGCCTGGAAATCGCCACGGGCACCGACCGCGCTGGCGACGGCACCTTCCAGGACTTCCTGTACTACCGCTACCGGGCCAGAACGCCCCTCGACGGCACCGCGAAACTGAGTATCACCACACCCACCCGCAAGCTCGACCTGACCGACGACATCACCGGCGGGTTCATGGACGGCGCCATCAACGAACCGCTCTCACCGGACGACACCCGCAAGTACACGGTCATGGCCAGCGTGAACGGCGACCTCACGTACGACGGGGCCACCTCGCAACCCGGCGCGCGGGTCGGCGTGCCCGGTACGGTCAGCGCCCAGGTCAGCGGACGCACCCTGACGGTCAGCGGCACCCTGCCCGGCGACGTGAAAGCGGTCCGCACCGCGCTGTTCGACAGCACGGTCATCCACCACAACGCCTACGGCGCCACGCTGCCGAACACGTCCGCCGTGCCCGCCAGTGTCCCCACCGGCACATACCACGTCGGTGTGTACACCTACAACTTCCCGGTCCGGACTGACCGGGAACCGCTGCCCACCACGGTCGCCCGCGCGTACAAGTACGCCAACACCGTCAACCTCCACTGAATGTCTGCCAAGACGACACACTCGGAGCGAGGCGCGGCGGCTGAGCTCGACACTGTGCAGATCCCGTGCACCCGCAACCAGCCGTAGGGGATGGCGTGACGAATGCGCCCGGCGCGTGACCGGCCCATGAGCCAGTTCCCGTCTCCCCCACCCCTTTCAGCGGAGGTGACGGTCACGGCGGGTGACCGCCCAGCGGCGCTGGACGCCCTGCTCAGGGCGGGTCGATCGGCGCTCGCGCGGGCGTTCGGGCCGGGAGCCCAGGCGCTCGTGGACGGCGTGCCGCCCTACCTGCTGCAGGTGAGTCGGGTGCTGCGTGACGCCGCCGGACCGGACGGGCACACGCTGCGCGCCGTGCTGACCCTGCCGTACGGCGTGCTGGAACGCGCGTCGCTCCGGGACCGTCCGGAACTCACGGGCCGGGCGGTGCAGCTGGGCGCCGCTGCCGTGCAGGACGGCGCGGGCGTGCTCGCCTGCGAGGCGCTGGGTCGCGCCCTGACCGACGTGGGCTTCACGGTCGACGCGGCGCCGGGCGTGGGCGGGCACGACACGCAGGTCAGTGTGTGGGCGCAGGTCCGCCCGGCGACGGGCGCCGCCACGTCTGCCGCGACAGCCGCCGCGACGGCCCGCGTGAAGGTCACGCTGAACGGTCGGCCCGCCGTGAGCCGCAGCGCGACCGGCTGCGGCCCGACCCCGCAGGTGGCGGCGCGGAGCGCCGTGACGCACGCGGCGCTCAGCTGCGCGCACCCTCTCGTTCTCGCCCTCCTGGAGTGCCCATGACCGACCCCACGCCCTACCTGACCGTCACCCTGACCGACCTGCCACAGGTGCCCGACGGCACGCTGATCCTCGTGTCCGGCACGTACACCCGCACCCTGACCGGCGCCACGCTGCGCGGCGCGGCCGGGCACCTCGACCTGACCGGCGAACCGTTCGACTGGAGTCCCCGCCACGGCACCCCGCTGGAGGTGTGGGGGCAACTCTGGAACGGGCGGGCAGCGCGCCTGATCGTCCACAACGCCCGCGTGCCCGGCGACGTCCGGCGCCGCCCCCGCATCAGCCCCACCGCCCTGACCGGCGCGCCCCTGAACGTCACGGCGCGGGTGCAGCGGGTCGGCGCGGACCTCCTGGCCGTCACGCCGGACCGGCACACGTACCTGCTGCGCGGCGCGGACCTCCCGGACGGGTACCATCACCTGACCGGCACGCTGACCAGTGACGCGCCGCCCGTCCTGCACGTCACCGGGCATCACGACCTGAGCCGCGCCATGCTGCCCCCCACCGAACTCGACCTGGACTGACCTGAACCGAACGGACCCGCAAGGCGCCCGAGCCTCGTACCGGGCCAGTTCAGGAGGGCAACTTCAGGGAGCAGTCTGGCAGCGGACCTGCTCGGCGTCCGGGGCGATCACGACCGGGCAGCGCCGCCCGTCGGGCCAGACCAGTTCGCCGGTCAGGGTGTCCGGCGCGGCGCGCAGCAGGCCCGTCCCGAAGCCGTTCAGGTCCACCTGCTCACCCCCGGTCAGGATCAGGGTCGCGCCGGTCGCGTCGTCCCCAGCGGCCGTCTGGAAGTCCACGAAGCGCTGACGGGTGAAGTTCTCCGTCCAGTCGACCAACAGCGCCCGGTCGGCGGTGCCCCCCACGAGCAGCACGGCCTGTTTCACGCCGACCTCCAGGGGCAGGCGGGTCACGTCCACGCTGATCGCCACGGCCTGGCCGGACGGGGCGGAGAACACCAGTTCACCCCGCGCGTCCGTGCGGCCCCTGAACTGCCCGCCGGCGTACACCGCGAGGTTCGGCACGCCCGTGCGCAGCAGGACGTACGTGTCGGTGCCCGGCGCGGCGCTGGCGTACACGCGGTCCGCCGCGAACACCACGCTGCCCTGCGCGCTGGCGCCCAGCTGACCGTCGGTGCCGCCGCTGACGGTCACGTTCACCGGACCGTCCGACTGCGTGTAAGACGCGAACGCGGCGCCGCCCGCGTACGACACGCTGGCGCGGCGGCCCGGCGCGAACAGGTACGAGGCGTTCACGCTGCGCTCCCCGGTGGTGGACACCGCCCCGGCCACGCTCAGGCGGCTGTCGGGCGTGAAGCCCACGTTCAGCCGCGCCTGACGCACGTTCGGTCCGGCCGCGCCGCTCAGGGTGGCGGTCAGCTGCGGCGTCAGGCGGCCCGTGACGGACGCGCGGCCCGACCAGCCCTGCACGCCGTTCACGCTGGCACCCACCGACGCCGATCCGCCGGTGAACGCGTAGCCCAGCGTGGCCTCGGCCGCACCGGACGCCCAGCGGTTCAGTGGCGCCTGCGCCAAGAGCCCCAGCGACCACGCCCCGCGCGCCACGCGGTAGTTCGCCAGGGCCACCCACGGGTCCGGCGCCGCCTGCGTGTACTGCACGCCGCCACTGAGCACGTACTCGCCGCGCACGCCGGACGTGACCAGCAGCGCCCGCACGCGTGAATCGCCGGTCCGCACGCTGGCATCCGCGTCCAGCGTCACGGACGGGGTCACGCCGAACGTGACGCGGCCACCCGCGTACGGCTCGCCGTCGAGCTGCCCGACCTCCGCCGCGGCCCGCACGCCACCGGGGGGCAGCAGCGCCGCCGGGAACTCGTACTCCACCGTCACTTCCCGCGTGCCCGCCGCGTCCTTCACGACGGCCCGCACCGCGCCCCGCGCGCCCAGCAGCGGGATGTCCGTGAAACGCTGCCGACCCGCGTCCAGCGTCCACACGCCCAGCAGCTGCGCGTCACTGAACAGCTGCACCTCCGCCGGGAGGGGCAGGTCCACGCTCAGCGCCGGAAGGTACCGCACGCCACCCCCGACCGTTTCCGCCTGCACGCCCCGGAACGCCCCGCTCCGCCCACCCGTGAGCGGCTGCGCGTTCCACACGCCCTGCACGTACGTGTCCCGCGTCGGCTGGTAGCGAACACCGCCGCCCACCTGGGCGTCCCGGTCCCGCGCGGCACTCACGTCCAGACGAGCACTCAGCGGACCGCGCGACCCGGTCAGGCCCACCGTGCCCCCCGCCGTGACCTGCCCGTCCGGCGCGCGGGACACGGTCAGGTCATACGCGACCGCCCCGACCGGCAGGCCCACGCCCACGCCCGCCACGTCGGGCCGCGTCACCGCCTGCGACCGGCGGGGCAGCAGGTCCAGGTTCGGCGTGACCGTCAGCACCTGCGCCTCCAGGTCCAGGCGCACCTGCAGGTCCGGTCGCAACAACACCAGTTCGCCTTCCGGGCAGGTCACGCGCTCCTGAACGTACCCGTCCTCACCGCCACGCAGGGCCGCCGGGTCCAGCCACACCCGCCCGTCCGGCGTCTGCCGCAGCAGCGTCACGCCGCGGCCCGCGCCGCCCACCTGCACGTCCACCAGCGACTCAGGCGCGGCGCACACGCCCTCCTGCGCCGACGCCACGCCGGTCAGCAGCGCCCCCAGCAACGCCCAGCGCGCCGCGCGGGTCACGTCAGGGGACATTCACGTTCACGCGCGTGACCTTCTGATCCGCGTCCTGCCCGGTCAGCACCAGTCCCGACACGCCCGCGAGTTCCGCCGGGAGCGTCACGATCATCGTCGAGCCCGGCAGCACGTACTGGTTCCCCAGGTCCGCGCGCCGCTCACCGGCCACCACCTGCATCTGCCGCAGCACCGCGTACCCCGACCCCACGTTCCGGAACACCAGCTGCACCCGGCCGTCCACCCGCTGCGCCGTCACGCTCAGCGCCGGGCGCGCGTCCGGTTTCTCCACGAAAACCGGCAGGCTGAACACGTACCGCGGCGTCACGCTCGACCGTCCCTCGGTCGCCGCCTCGGGCTGCAGTTCCTGACGCAACACCAGTCGGTACGTCACGGACGACACCTTCGGCGTGCTCCGCAGCGCGATCCTCACCACCTGCGCCTTCCCGGGCGCCACCTTGAACCGCATGGGACTCACCAGCGCGTCCCGCGCGGGCGTCAGCACCTCCTTGCCGTCCTTCTGCGTCCACAGCATGACCTCCGCCGTGAACTCCACCGGCTTCTCCTCGGAATTCGTGACCGTCGTGAACGTCGAGAGCGACTCGGCCGGATTCACCGACATCGTCACCGGACTGAGCACGAACCCCGCCGCTGCGGCCCCCCCGACCCCAACCAGGGCCGCCACGACCGCCAGCACCGCCAACACCTGTTTCCTCATGAGCGAAAAATCCCTTCCCTTGCCCGGACCGGGCCAAATGAATCGTCTCGTGTTTCAGAACGTGAACGTCAGCGTCAACGTGTCGCTGTACGCCCCGCTGACCACACCCCACTGCCCCGCCGGGACCGTCACCCCGAACGTCACGCCGTTCAGGTTCCCCTGCACGACCAGGCGGTCCGCGCCGGTCACCGTGTACCGCAGTTTCGACGTGCCGCGCCGCATGAAGCCCGTGAAGACCCCCGACGCGGACACGGTGCCGCCATCGCTGGACAGCGTCACGCGCGCCCCGTTGCAGTTCCCGGTCGTCTTGACTGCCACCGTCCCCAGCAGCGGCGTCAGGATCGGGTACGACCCGAGCGCCGTGCCCTCCGCGCTGGCCACCGTGCAGGTCGAACCGGACGGCCCGGCTCCGGCTGCCCACCCCGACAGCAGCGCGCCCAGCAGCAACGCCCGCCAGGCGCCGCGCACGTCAGGCCGCACCGGGAAGCGGGCGACCTGACCAGAAACGCAACGTGACGTCATCCCGGTTCAGAACTCCACGGTGAAGGTCACCGTACCGGCATACTGCCCGGACGGCGCATTGAACTGGGGCGTGGTGGGCCAGCCAGCCCGGATTTTCGTCGGGTAGACCTGAGCGCCGTTGAACTGCGACGCAGTGTCGTTCAACACGTACGTCGAGGGGTGCACCATCCAGACGCGACTGTCGAGCGTTCCTGGGCCAGTACTACGGTTCAGGGTGGTGGTCAGTGCCGTGCCGTAATTCAGGGCGACGTCATTCCCATTGAGTTTGCGGGTGGGAGCCGAGGAGCCACGGTTGCAGTACACGTCAATGGTTACTTCACCAAAGAAGTTCGTGCCGTACGAAGCTGTTGCCTCGTAGTCATCCATGTTGATCTTGGGATTCTGGTTGGCAGGGGCGATGACGCAGGCGCGGTTCACCTGCGCGCCGACCTGCACCGTCTGGGAAAGTCCGGCGGCCTGGGCGGGCAGCAGGAGCAGCGGAAAGAGCAGAAGGTATCTACGCATGTCAGTTCCTCATGAGGCGGGTGATCTTGCCCCTGAACTGCTGTGCCGACAGCCCGCACCGCCAAGAGGGGCGGACGCGGGCCGTCAGGTCACGATGGTTTAGAAGGTGACTTTGATTTCCAGGTTGGCGACGTACCCGGTGGTGCTGGTGGTCACGTCCCACTGCTCCGCATCAGCGGAAACCTCGACGGTGAAGGTCGTATCGGTACCGCCAACATCGTTGAGGCCGCCATCGCTATCAATTTCATATTCAGCATCCAGACCGCTCGTTCCGAAGGTCAGGGCGCCAGTTTGAGGGGTCTCGAGGGTAGGCACCGTGCCGCGGTTGCAGCTGAACGTCGCCGTGGCGTTGGTGGCGTTCGTGATGCCGTTGATGGCGTCGTAAGTGAACGAACCGTCGGTCACGCCAGCCACCTGGCAGGCGTTGACGACGTTGGCCGTCACCTGCACAGTCTGCGTGAGGCTGGCGGCGCTGGCGGTGGTGGCGGTGAGGGCGGCGGCGATGAGCAGGAGTTTCTTCATGTGGTCCTTCCTTCGGTCAAGGGGACACTGCCCAGCTTCTCCCCGGAAGCTGTGACTGTGAGCGGTGACCCTGCGTCCTGACCTGTGCCTCGCACTGTATGAGGGTCGCCTGAAGGTGGTCAAACCCCCTCCCCTGGCGGCGCATTAAAGCGGGCGTTAAAGGGGCGGGGGCGGGTTTTAACGCGACAGTGGCGGGCGTGAAATGGGGCGCTCGTTTGAGGCAACTGGCGGGCGTGAAAGTCCTTACCATCGGAGTGTCTTGGCATCGAATGACCTCACACCACTGGAGATGAACGTGACGTTAACGGTACTCGGCGCGACGCGGCTATGTCGGGAAGCGACAGCCGTCCCCGCATCACGCAAATCACTGATGCTGCTCACCTACCTCACGCTGACCGGGCGGCCGCAGCACCGCTCGGCGGTCGCGCGGCTGCTGTGGCCCCAGTCGGACGGCCTGCAGAACCTGCGGGTGGAACTGACCATGCTGCGCCGCCAGGGGACCGAGGTGGCCCCGCCGAAGGCGCCGCTGCTGCACGCGGTCCTCCCGACCGACCTGGACGCCTGGGAGGCCGACTGGCACGCGCCGCTCGACGGGTGGCTGGCGCGGGCGCAGTTGCCGCTGACCGGCCTGGACGACCCGGCGCTGCCGGAGTGGACGGCGTGGCTGACCGATCAGCGGGCGGCGCTGCTGGACCGCGTCCGGCAGGCACTCGCGACCCGCGCGGAACTCTCGGCGGGACGCGCGGACAACCTCGGTCTGATCCGGGCGTGCGCCCAGCGGCTGAACGTCACGCTGCCCGAGCGGCCCGTCCCGCCAGGCGCGGTCGGGTCACTGCTGAACCGCGCCGGGCAGGTCCCGCAGGTGCTGCTGCAGGTGGGCCGACCGGGCAGCGGTCGCCTGCGGACCGTTCAGGAGGCGCTGCAGTCGGGCGGCTGGACGCCCGTGACCGTGTCGGGCGCCGCGTCGAGCGCGCACCTGCTGGCGTCCCTGGTGCTGCAGGTGCGGCCCCTGCTGTCCGGTGACGCGCAGGACCACGCCGATCGCGTCCTGGCCGGTGCCAGCGACCCGGAGCAGGATCTGGTGCGGCTCAGTCCGCTGCTCGCGCGGCTGGGGCGCCCCGTGGCGTTCGTGATCCGGAACGCCGAGCGGCTCGACGGGCGCAGCGTGCGCCTGCTGTCGTTCCTGCTGAACTGGCCCGCAGCGCTCATGGTGGTGCTGATCTGCACGCCGCCCGCCGCGCCGCACCTGCGGCGACAGCTGGAGGCGCTGGGTGTCGGGGACCGGCTGCTGGTGCAGGACACGCCGCTGCCTGCCCCGCAGGACCTCGCGCCGCTGCTGCCACACGCCGCGCCGGGCGGAGCACTGGAACTGTGGCGGCAGTCCGAAGGATGGTGGCCGGCCGCGCGGGCCATCGCGCCGCACCTGAGCGCCTGGAACCGCCGGGTGCGCCTGCCGCCCGAACTGCGCGCCGGGCTGCTCGCCGAGGTCGAGTCGGCCCTGCCGGGCAGCGCGGACGCCCTGGCGCGGCTCGCGGCCCTGCCGGCACCGTTCACGGCGGCGGCGGCGACGGCGGCGCTGGGAGCGGACGCCGGGATCGTCCGGGAGGCGCTCAGGGAGGGCCTGCTGGTGTTCAGTCCCGAGCGGATCACCGTGACCCTGCCCGACCTCACCCCCGACCGTCCGGTGGACCGTGACCTGCCGGTGGCGTTCCGCAGTGAACTGCAGCGCGCGGCCTTGGCGGGACAGCTGAGTGCCGCCGACCGGCTGGCCCTGCGCGGGGGCCCGGCGCAGCCCACCGACCGGGCAGAGGTGACCGGCGCGTGGCACAGTGAGCTGCGCGCCGCGAGCGGAACCCAGGCGGCGGTCGGTGACGCGGCGCCGCGCGCGCTGGGCGGCGGGTACCACCTCGTGCGGGACGGGCAGGGCTTCAGCGTGGTGCGCCTGGGCGGACCGGGCGCGCCGCCCCGGCTGACCGTGCGCGCCGAGCCGCCCGGCGCGGGCCTGTACCGCTGGACGGCCGTCCTGCACGTGCAGTCCGACCGGGCGCAGGTGCCGGTCACCATCCGCACCCGGCCGCCGGGCGCGCTGCACGACGAGCGGATCGAGTGCCCGCAGGACACCTGGGTGGAATTCACGGGCCTGAGCGACGGGTCGCCCGTGGACCTCGAGTGCGCCGCGGCGAACCTCACGGTGACCGTCGCGCAGTTCACGTACCGCGCCGCGCTGGGCCTCCTGACACCCTCCGATTCGGCCAGCTGAGGCGCGCCCCTCCGGGGTCAGGGGGGGGTCGTCTTGCGGGACCGGGCGCGGCCCGCGCTGGTCTTCTCGCCGGTCCGGCGTGCCGGGCGGGCCTTTTCCGTCCAGGTGCCCTGGAGGATCGCGCTGGCCTGCGTGTCGTCCAGGTCGGCCGGGATGACCTGCGGGGGCAGGGGGACGCTCTGCCCGGCGCGGACGAGATGCGGTCCGCTGCCCGCGGCGCGCAGTCGCGTGCCGTCCAGGTGCGGGAGGGGGAGGTTCGGCGCGTCGCGGGACGCCCGGCGGATCGTCTGCGACAGCCCGTCGGTCCAGAAGCGCGTCAGGTACGCCACGCGGGTGGTTTTCCCGGCGGCGACGTCGTCCAGTCCGGCTTCCATGGTCGCGGTGAAGCCCTGCTGCGTGACGTCCGGCACCTGCCGCGCGAGGTACGTCGCGACGAGCAGGCCCACGGCCGTCACGGCGAGGTGCCGCCCCGACAGGCGGACGTAGTCGCGCGTCTGCAGGGTCGCGAGGGTCTGCGCGTACGTGCTGGGCCGCCCGATCCCGGCCTTCTCCATGGCCTGCACCAGGGTCGCCTCGGTGAAGCGGGTCGGGGCGGACGTCTTCTTGCCCTCGGGGGGACGGGCTTTGAGCGGGAACCGCTGCCCCGCCGCAAGGGCCGGGAGGCGCTGCTCGTCCTTCGGGTCGTCGTCCTGCAGGAGCTGCCGGAACCCCGCCTCCTTCAGGACGCGGCCCTGCGCGCCCAGGGTGGCGGCGCCGCAGGTGAGGGTCACGGCCGTCCTGTCGAACACGGCGTCGGTCATCTGGGACGCGACGGTGCGCTGGTAGATCAGGGTGTACACGTCCAGGTCGGCGCCGCTCAGGCCGGTCGCGGCGGGGGCGCGCCAGCTCGTCCCGGCGGGCCGGATCGCCTCGTGCGCCTCCTGCGCGCCGGGGTTGCGGGTCGCGTACTGCCGGGGCTGCGCGGGCACCGCCCCCGGACCGAACAGGCGCGTGGCCTCGCGGCGGGCCTCGGTCAGCGCCTCGTCGGACAGCGCCGGGGAGTCGGTGCGCATGTACGTGATGTACCCCCCCTCGTACAGGCGCTGGGCGGCGTCCATGACGCCCTTCGCGCTGAGGTTCAGCCGCCCCCCGGCCTGCTGCAGGGTGCTCGTGATGAAGGGCGGCGCGGGGCGCGTGCGGGTCTCGGTGACGTCCACGCTGGTGACAGTCGCCTCCCGCCCGTCCAGGTAGGCGCTCAGGGCGCTGGCCTGCCCGTCCGTCATCTCCAGGACCTGCACGCCGGCCTTCAGGGCGCCGTCCTGCGTGTAATCCCCGGAACGCGCGATGGGCAGTCCCTGCGGGTGCTCGCTGCTGCGCACCCGCGTGACGGTCGCCGTGAACTTCGGGCGGGTGAGGACGTCCGCGCGGATGGACCAGAACGTCGCGGGGCGGAAGCGCATGCGGGCCATCTCCCGCTGCGCGACCAGCATCAACGCCGCGCTCTGCACGCGCCCCGCGCTGAGTTTCCCGCCCACGCTGCCCCACAGCAGCGGACTGACGCCGTAGCCCACCAGCCGGTCGATGACCCGCCGGGCCTCCTGCGCCGCCACGAGGTGCAGGTCCAGCGGGCGGGTGGAGCGCAGCGCCGCCTGCAACGCCTCGCGCGTGATCTCGGTGAACACCATCCGGGTGGGCTGCTCGACCCCCAGCAGGCGGCTGAGGTGGTACGAGATCGCCTCGCCCTCGCGGTCCATGTCGGACGCGAACAGCACCCGGTCGGCCCTCGCCGCCAGCTGCCGCAACTCCCGCACGGTCGCCTGCTTCCCCGCAGGCACGACGTAGATCGGCGCGAACGTCTCCGGGTTCACGCCCAGGTTCGCCCACGGCTCGGCCCGGTACCGTTCGGGAATCTCCGCCTTCGAGCCCGGCAGGTCCCGCACGTGCCCCAGCGACGCCCGCACCACGAACCCCGCCCCGAGCAGCCCCGCGATCTTCCGGGCTTTCGCGGGGCTCTCGACAATCACCAGCGTCGCCATACCCGCCCAGAGTAGCGGGAGGCGAGACCCCCGGTCAGATCGGCACGAGCGGCGCGGCGACGCACGCTAGCCTGCGCAGCGTGACCCGCCCGCCACCCGACCTGATGACCCGCCTGCGCGCCCGCCTGCGCGGCGAGGTCAGCACCGAGATCCTCGACGCGTATCAGCGGGCCGGCGCGAGCATCCACCCCATGCTGGACGAGGCCGAATCCCGGCGGTTCATGCTGCGCGGCACCGGACGCTCGTGGTGGGATCAGCCCCGCCACGAGCAGCTCGCGACGCTGTGCCTGTGGAACGCGTTCATCCTGCAGACGCTCGCCGACACGCTCCTGGAAGCGGACGCGGCCGCCAACCCGGACACGGTGGGCTTCGCGCCGCGCGTCACGACCGATCAGGCCCGCGCATACTACGCGCAGGTCGCCACGTGGCTCGAACGGAGCGTCCTCGCGCAGCGGGACCCGGCGTACGACCCGCACGTCACCCTGCCGGTCAGCCTGCCGGACTGGTCCCCGGTCGAACCGTGCCCGACCGAGCACCTCGCGGCGCTCATGGCCGCCCTGGAACGGGCGCAGGCGCACCTGACCGGCGTGATGGTGGCCTTCGACGCGCAACCGGTCCTCCCGGCCCACGCGGCGCACGCCACGCGCCTGCGCGCCCTGTTCGAGGCCACCGAACTCGAAAGCCGCACGCTGAAACAGATGTACACCCCGGGCGCCTCGGCCGAACTGCACGAACTGATCGAGGACCGCACCCGCGACCTGATGGCCGACATCTACCGGCTCGGGCAGTGGCTGTCCATGCCGGTCCTGACGACCAGCGTCCCCGCCGCCGCACTCGGCGCGCCCCTGCCCGAACCGGCCCCCGAGCAGCCGCGCGTTCCACCGGCGCCCCCGGAAGCCGAACGGCCGGCCGCCACCCACCGCGCCTCCAGCCACCACGCAGCCACTGCGCCCCGCGAACCGCTGTGGGTCCGTGAACCGTGGTGCGCGTCCGACCCCCGCATCCGCGACCAGCTGAAACGCGACCCGCACGCCACGCGCGCCCTGGCACGCTTCTGGCAGGCACTCAGCGCGCCCGGCGACGCCCTGACCCTGCTGCGGGACGCCGAGACGCGCTGCGCCAGGGAGGGCGTGGACCTCGCCTACGCCACCCGGGCAGACGGCGAGGCCGTCGGGCACAGCGACGAACCCCCCTACGCCCCCATCTACCGCGCCGTGGAAGCATGCCAGATCGGCCGGGTGACCCTCAAACCCGGCGACGAATTCACCCTGCTGCGGCGCGGTTCCCACCTGCAGGTCGTCACCGGCCGCTTCGAATCCACCCCGGACCTCACCACCGACCCCCGGGAGCGCCCGTGACCGCCCCGTACCTGCACCCCGTGTCCCTGATCAGCGCGGCCCTGCTGATCACCGCGACCCTGCTGCTGCGCCGCCGCTCGGCCGCGGAACAGACCATGCCGTTCTTCAGCCTGGGCTGCGGCGGCATGTTCGCCGTCCTGCTGGCCGTTCCCGTCGTGTTCGGCGCGGCGTCCGCGTACACCGACCCCGGCCGAGAGGGCGTGATCAACGTCCTGCTCGCGCAGGTCACGACCCTGCCCCTGTACCTCGCCGCGCTGTTCGTCGCCGACAGCAGTCTCGCCCGGCGCGCGCGGGTCGCCCGCCCCCTCACGCGCTACCGACCCGCGCGCCTCGTCCGGGAGGGCGTCACCGCGCCCACCCGGCGCCCCCGCACCTGGATCACCGCGCTGCTGCTGTGCACGCTCATGTGCGCCGTGTTCGGCGTGCGCTTCGGAGAACACCTCCGCGCCCGGACCCTCGTCAGCGCCCAGCCCAGCGATGTCGGCCCCGTCACCGTCCTGAACGCCGAAGGCGCGCAGATCGGCCAGATCCCCAGCCGCGACCTCCTGCGCCCCGGCGAGATCGTCTGCCCCGCCATCACCATCCACTTCACCGCGCCCGACGGCACCGCCCTCCCCCTTCAGATCGAAACGAACAGCAACACGCCCCTCCTCCCCTCCTCCACCGGCAACATCATCGAGAACGCCTGGATCTGCGACGAGTACGCCGCCCACCCTCGCACCGCACCCCTCCCCGACAGCCTGCGCGCCACCTGGCAACAGACCCGGAAAGACTGAGTTGAATCGGTGGCACCCGGAGCGAAGGAGCTCCTGGGACCGTTCGTCGCCCCAGGAGCCAGCCTGTCCTCGGAATCAGTACTTCAGCTTGGCGTGGTTCAGGATCAGGGTATACACGGCGTTATCAACCGCGCGGGTGAAGGCCGACGTGCGCAGACTCGTGGCGTTGGAGCTGCTGCTCGCACTTCCCGTTCCCGTGCCGGTCACGAGGATGCGACCGGTTTCGACTTCAAGCACGCTCAGGGCCACCTGGGCTTTGGCGGTGTAGTACGTGCTGTAGCCGTATTTGGCGTTCCCGACGGTTTCACTGCCGGTGTCGAGGTAGTTGAGGTTGCTCTTGAGCAGCACCTGAACGCCGGACTGCTTGCCCAGTCGGGCGACCGTGTTCTCGTTGATGACGCCCACGCTGGCCAGCTGCTGATCCTTGAGGAGGGTCGTGATGGTGACCCGGTCGATCACGTTGAAGCGGGCGCGGAAATCACTGCTGTTGACCACAGTCTGCGTGAGCAGGTCCGTCGACCCGTCGCTGGCGTTGTTCATGTCGAGGATGAGCATGTTCTGCGCCTGACCCGCAAAGGCGGGCAGGGGGTCACGCTGAAGCATGCTGCAGGAGGTCAGCAGGGTCACGCCGGAAAGAAGTGAGGCCAGAATGAGGGACGTTTGAGTCTTCACCGTCCCGGAATAGCAGTTGACCCGGCGTCTGTCGCGCTGATGTGTGGCACACGCGAAAAAACTTTGCTGTACGGTGCCGAGCATGAAGAAGTTTCTCCTCACAAGTCTTATCGCCGCCGCGTGCCTGCCCCTGATGTCCTGCGGGCAGATCGCGCAGGCCGCCAACAACTACTTCGGAGCGTGCAGCACCTACAACGGTGAACGCGACGGGTTCTCCATGTCGGTCCCTGATGAGGTCGTCATGCAGCCCGGCAACGTGAGCACCATCAACATGAGTGCCTCCTGGCTGAACAGCAACCTCGACCGCGTCTCGCTCGACTGCGCGCCCTCCTGGACGGTCAGTGACCCGTCCGTCGTCAAGATTGAAGGTCGGCAACTCACCGCGCTGTCGGCCGGCGTCACGAAGATCACCGCAACCGTGACCGGCACTCGGACCGTCACGGACACCATGTGGGTGATGGTGACCCCCAACGCGACCGAACAGGAACCCAACAACGGCAACGGCTTCGCCAGAGTCATGGCGGGGCAGCAGACGGAGATCGGGTTTATCTCTACCTACGACGACATTGACGTCTACGCCGCAGACATTCCCGCCGGGCGGTCATACCAGTTCACGCTGGGCTCCGCTCCCGCGCCGGTCAGCGGCGCACCGTTCTCCGTGCCGTCCTTCTACGGTTCAATCCGTGACAGTGCCGGGGCGTACGTCGGCAGTGACAACCGTGGGTACACGAACGCGTCCAGCCAGACGCAACGCGTGTACTTCACGGTCGACAGTTCCTCGGCAAGCACCACCTTCCCCTACAGCGTCAAACTGGACCTCCGGTGAGAACGGCGCTGCTGACCGTTCCCGCCCTGATCGCCGTCAGCGCGCCGGCGGCCGCGCAGGGCCAGGAGCAGATCGTCGAAGTGCACGGCAGCGCCGTCATTCAGAGCAGCCTCCCCGCAGCCCGTCAGGCCGCCCTGGCCGACGCCATTCGGGAGGCGGTCGAGCAGGTCCTGGGCGCGTACATCAGCAGCAGCGCCTCACTGCGGTCGCAGGAAGCCACGCACAACGACACGGTAGAGTCCACGGAGCAGTTTCAGCAGCGGATCCTCAAACGGGCCGACGGGTACGGCCGGGTGCTGAAGGTCATCTCGGAAAGCCACAGCAGCGGCACCTTCCAGATCACGGTGCAGGTCGCCGTCAGCCGCGGACCGCTCGAGCAGCAGATCAAGGCGTTCCTGGCCCGCAAGGGCGATCCCCGCATCATGGTGCTGATCCCTGAGGAGATCATCCGCAACCCCGTCCCGGACCCCGCCGCGGAAACCGAGGTCATGCGCGCCCTCATTCAGGGCGGATACCGGGTCGTTGACGTACGCCAGACCGAACGGCTCCTGGCACGCGACCAGCTTCGCCACGGCAACCTGGACCCGCAGGCGCTCCGGGAGATCGGCACGCGCTTTCAGGCTGACCTGCTCATCACCGGTGAGGCGTTCGCAGAGGAACTTCCCACCACCCCCGACGCCCTCAGGGGCAGCGGCATGCAGGCGTACAACGCCCGCCTCGAAGTGAAGATCATCGACCTCGCGACCGCTCAGGTGATCTACAGTGGCGCCTTCCACGCCGGTGGAATCGGCGCGACTGACGGCATCGCCGGCAAGACAGCCCTGAGTAACGCCGCGCTGAAAGCCACGCCGGAACTCCCCCGCACGATCCTGACCTGGCTGTCCGGACAGGGACAGGGCGCAGGCCGCACGTTCACGGTCAAGATCACGGCCCTGCCCAACTTCAGAGCAGTGACCGACTTCACGGCAGCCCTCCGAGCCACCGCCGGGATCCGCAGCGTCTCCCAACGGCACTTTGACCAGGGCGGCGCCGTGATCGAAGTGGAATACGAGGGTTCCCCCGAGGAACTCGCCGCGCTGCTCGAAGACCTCCATCTCTCGGTGACCGGCCTCTCCGCCGGAGAAATCACCGCCACCTACTCGAGGTGAACATGAAACGAATCGTGACCCTGCTGCTCAGCTGCGGCGCCATGGCCGCCGCTCAGACCGCCACCACACCTATCCCCGCACCGCAGTACGTACAACAGGAAGTTCAGGCGAACCCGGCCGCCATCACCATTCAGGACGGGCGCGTCGCAGAGGCCCCGAACCTGGCCGACATGCTCGCACTGTGCAACGCACCCACCGCGATGCTCTTCGACAGCAACCGCAGTGGCCGCGTGGACTCCCTGCGCGTGTACGGCGTGAGCCGGATCTCCGCCAGCGTCTGGCGCCTGAGGGGTCCAGCCGCCATCGGCGCAGCGTCCACCAAGGCCGAGCTTGCCGCCGAGGAATACGCCGTGAAGTACCTCCAGGGTGCCGCCATCGCCGCCACGACGCTCAGCAGCGAAGGAGAGCAGACCAGCGAATCAGCGGCGGAAGCCACGGCCGGCGACACCAGCGTCCGCACCAGCAACGCCCTGGTGGAAGTGAATTCCAGCCTGCTGCAGGTGAAACAACGCAACGTGGCGGGCATCATCCGGTACGGCCGGGTCACAGGCACGCGCACAGTCAGCATCGGAGACGGCAACATGTGCATCGTCGTCCGCTACGAACTGCCCCTCAATCAGACCGCAGCCCCAGGCAGTGGCGCAGGCCCGACCGTGCCCGGCCTGCCCGCACAGGGCGCACCGGCCGGAACACTTCCAGGGTACGCCCCGTTACCTCCAGGGCGCACCGGCGACTTCTGATACGGACTCGGATTGAATGGCTTGCACAGCCGTTCAATCCGAGCGGATGCGAGTGAGAGAGAAGCGGGTTCAGGAAGTGGCGTGGGCAACACCCTGCAACCAGGCCAGCGCCAGCCTTTGACTTACCTCACGACCGAGCACGTCCTGTTCCTCCAGGTCCCGCTGCCCGGCCTGACCTGATGGGATGAGCACAGAAGCCTTACCATTCGCGCGTTCCGGCGGGCCGGTCAGGTGACGGGCGTGGGGCAGATGATCAGCTCTCCGGCCTGCGTGCCCGCGATGATCCAGTCGGCGTTGACGGCCAGGCAGTGAATGTCGTGCGCCGCGGCGTGCAGTTCGGTCAGGGCGCCCGAGTGGTCGCGGATCAGGACCCGGCGGCCCGCCGCGGCAACGATTCGCCCGTCGGGCAGCACCTGCAGGGCGGACACGGGCGCGTCGAGGGTCAGGATGGGCTGCGCCTGACCGACCCGCAGGATGACGGACCCGCTGGCGAGGTACACGTCGCGGCCATCTGTGGCGAGCGCGCCGATCGCGCCGCGACGTTCGGGTGGCAGCAGTGGCGTCATGGCGCCCTGGTCGGGATGCACGACCATCACCTCGCCGCGCGCGGTGCCGACGACGATCATGCGGTTGGTGAGGGCCTGCACCGCCGTGATGACCTGTTCTCCGGCGCGCTGGGACCCCAGGGGCCGCAGGGGCGCCGTGTCCCACAGGGTCAGGTTCATGCCGGAGGTCACGGTCAGCACCTGGTCGTCGCCGTAGGCGGTCATGTGCGTGGTCCCCTCGGCGCCCTGGACGCTGCTGAGTTGATGCCCCCGCCACAGGTGGAGCCAGCCGGCGGTGTCGGCCGCCACGAGCCCTTCGGGCCGCATGCTGAGGCCCGTCGGTGGCCCGCGCAGACCGTCGAGGCGTTCCTGCGCTTCACCGCTGACCGAGGTCAGCCGGATGGAGAGGTCCGCACCGGCGCTGATGATCTGCGGTCCGCGCAGCAGGAGGTGCGTGACCCAGCTGCCGTGCGCGCGGATGACCTTCACGGCGCTGCGGGAGGCCGTGACCACAGGACCGGCAGGCACGCCGAGCAGGTCGGTCCGCGCGGGGCGACGGGCAGCGTCCCCGGCGAGGCAGGCGGTCATGGTGCGGATGAGCGTGTCAGGCGTGCCCACCGGCGGCGTCGGGAGGGGCATGCCGATCGCGAGCTGGGCCGCTCCCGGCGGGTCCTGTCCGCTGAGCGCGAACGACAGGGTCGCCCCGAGGCTGTAGGCGACGGCAGCCCAGGTGTCGAGTGGCTCGCCGCGCAGGTGTTCCGGGGCCTGGTAGGCCGGGACGACGGGCGTGGCGGTCAGGTCCAGCAGTGGGCCGTCGGGCGTGAGGGTCACCCGGTCCGGCGTGACCAGTCCGGCCGCCGCTCCGAGGCTGGACAGGGCCGGTTGAAGTTGCTCGAGCAGGGTCTGCACGTCGCCCGGAATCCAGCGGCCGCGGCGCAGCACGTCCGAGCGCAGGGTCACGCCTTCGGGTGGGCTGAGGACCGCGTACGTGGTGCCGTGCTGCTCGAAGGTCAGGTGAACCCTGCGCTGCCCCGGGCAATCGCTCTGCAGGGCGGACGCCCGCTGCGTCCAGGCGTCGCGCGCCCCGGCGCTGTTGCCGGGCAGGATAACGAGGTTGCCCAGTCGGCGACTGCCTGCCGGGAGGAATTCGTCGATCAGCACGGTCTGCCCGTCACGCTCGTCGGTGGCGAGGTACCGGAGGTGCTCCTCGCGGCGCAGCGCCCGGTCCACCCGGTACTGCTGGTACAGGCGGGTGCCGGTCGGCAGGGCCAGCATCGGCGCGTGGCAGGCGAGGCAGTGGGGCGCGTCCGGCGGGACCGGCGCGTGGCAGGCGGGGCAGGTGGTCATGGGCGGGCTCCGGCGGGGGCACTGTTGGTGTACTCGAGGACGATCTCGATCCGGGCGTGATCCGGCGCGGTGAGTTTCAGGTCCGGCAGCGGGTTCTGCCCGCCGCGTCCCGCTGTGGCGATGAAGTACGGTTCGATGCCGCCCTGCGTGACGAGGAAGCGGGCGGCGGCGGCGGCGCGGTTCGTGGCGTCCTCCCAGCGGTCACTCGTGCGGTTCAGGGTCGGCAGCGTGTGCCCCTCGATGCGGATGCGCCGCCAGGTGCCCCGGTTCTCCCGCAGCGCCTTCGCGAACTGCCCCAGGGTGGCGCGGCCACCTGGGCTGAGGTTCACGCTGCCGGGCTTGAACAGCGCGGTGTTGGTGAACACCCAGCGTTGCGTCCCCACAGGGTCGTTCTTCCCGCGGTTGAGAACCGGTCGCCGCGCGGCGGGAATCCGGGCGTTGAGCGCCTCCTGGAAGGCGGTCTGGGCGTCCTGGTAGCGCAGGTTCTCCCAGTTCACGCGGGTCAGCGCCGTCAGGGCCGCGACCACGAAGACCATCACCAGAATGACGTTCAGGGTGGTGTCGGTCAGCGCCACGTACGGATTGAGGTCGTCGGCCGGCAGGGTGCGGCGGCTCATGCGGCGGGACCAGCCTCACGGGCCAGCGGGAGGGCAAGATTGAGTCGCTGCACGGCGTCGCGCAGGTCACGCTGCACGGCAGCCGCGTCGTCCGGGAGGGCCTGCTCGATGTGCCGGCCCACGCGGGCGGTCGCGTCGAGTTGTTGCGTCAGCACGTCCCGTACCTGCCGGAGCGCCTCGGCGTGTTCGGCCCGCTGTTCACGGGCGGCCACCTGCGCGTCCTGCACCGGGCCGAGGGCCTCACCCAGCGAGCGCAGGTCCTCCTGGACCGCTGCGCGCAGCGCCTCGAGATTGGCGCGGTGGGCGTCGAGCGTCGCGCGCAGGTCCGCTTCCCAGGCGGGCAGCGCCGTCAATGCCGTCACGCCCTGCTCGATGGGGCGCTGCACCTGCGCCAGGATCTGCGTGAGGGCACTGATCTGCTCACGCAACGCCGCCTCGCGGGCCTCCTGATCGCGGGCGCGGGTGCGCTCGGCGTCGTCCTTGCCGCGCAGGGTCCGCTCCAGGGCCATGACGGCCTCCGCGCTGCCCTTGAGGTCCGGGCGCAGCGCGTCCATGGCGGTCCCGACGACATTCACCTCGGTCGTGTAGGCCTTCAGGGTCTCGTCCAGACGCGACTGGAGCGTGTCGAACCCGCCCCGCAGGCTGCTGTAGACCTCACCGGCCGCGCTGGTCATCACGTTCTGACTGACAGCCAGGTCGCCCGTCACCTGCGTGAGCTTCTCACTGACCTTGAAGATCTCCGCGACGATGTCCGCGCCAGTCCGCCCGAACTCGGTGTGCACGGCGCGGATCTCACCGAGCTGCTGGTCACTGTGCCGCCCGAGCGCCGTCATGGACCGCTCGAACATCTCATTGAACTGCGTGTAGATGTTGCGGTAATCGTTCTTGTGCTGCTGGAGAGCGTCCACGGCCGTGGTCAGGCGTTCGGAGCTGAGTTTGACGTCCCCACTGGCCTGCTTGAGCGCCACGGAGATGTCCTGCGAGGTGCGCTGCAGCGTCTTGAGACTCTCGGTGATGGTCGTGCCAGCCTCGGTCAGCACCTGCGAGAACTGCTGGCTGGTCTGCTGAATGGCCTCCTGCGTTTCCTTCAGGAAGGTCCCGCTGCGCTCCATCAGGGCCTGCAGGGACTCGAGCTGCTTCTCACTGCCCGCCGGGTACAGCTGCGGCGCGTACTTCAGGCTGATGCCGTCCAGCGCCCGGATGAGCCGCTGCGCCCGGCGCGCCGTGAAGATCTGCGCCACCTGCAGCAGGAACGCAGTGGCCACGCCCCAGAACGTCCCCGCGAAGGCCGAGCTCATCTCCCGCAACGTCACGCCGAGATTCTGCGCGACCTGACCGGGATCAGCGGCGCTCATCGCGTTCTGAATGCTCGGCCCCAGCTGTCCCAGGGTGCCGATCAGACCGACGACCGTACTGATCAGACCGAACAGCAGCAGCAGGTTCGGCAGCGCCCGGTTGGAGACGCTGTCCTGCCGGACCTGATCCACGAGCGGTTCGAGAACGTCGCCGGGGCGGGCGAACGCCAGGCCACTGTGACGGACCATCTGCACCATCAGCGTACCGGCCAGCGTCGCGTGATCCCGCCCGAGCATCACACTGAGGGTCGACTCGTCCGTCGCGGGGCGCAGGAGGACCGACACGCGCCGCGCGGCGGCCTCCTCCCGGCCCAGCCGGGCGTGCAGTCGTGCCCACTGCCACAGGCCCAGCCCGAACAGGGCCAGGATGCCGATCAGCAGCGCCCAGAGCAGACCGGTGTGCGGCAGCAGGACACTCAAGGGGTTCCCCATGCGCTCACCCGACCAGGACCGCGGCGCCGGGTCCGTAGTAGTGCGTGGAGTCGTTGAAGCAGCGCCAGCCGTTCAGCGCGGCGTCCTGTACGTTCGCACCGATCTCACCGCCACAGCGCGGGCAGAATAGACCGTCTTTCGGTGCAAGTCCGCCCCAGCGGCCAGGCTGATCCTTGCGCAGCGTGAGCGCGTTGATGGTCGCCGGAGCTGGTGGGAACAGCGTCATGCTGGCGTCGTGCAGCGGCGTGTGGCGGGCCGTGAATTTCGCGAGCTGCTCGCCCGCCCAGCTCTGATCGCCCCAGCCGTGCACCTGCACCTGACGGCCATGACGGTAGAACTCGGCCAGGCGTTCGTTGAGCTGCTGCACGAATGCCAGCGCGCCCTCCTGCACGTTCAGGTCGTGGCGTTTCCAGTGCTGCTCGATGCGGGCCTGCAGGGTGGGCAGCGCGCCCACGAGACTGAATCCATCGAGGTCGTGTTCGCCCTGCGCGAGCGCGCGCGCGGCTTCCGGCAGGTTGATCGGCAGTCGCCGGAAATCGCGGTCCCCGAAACCAGTGGACGTCCAGGACAGCACCAGTCCGTCCCGGACAGTGAGTTCACCGAGGATCAGGCCGACGACCAGCGCCTCGGTCGCGTCTTCGAGGAGTTGCGCTTCGCGGCGCGACAGGCCGTACCACTGGACGTCGCGGCGGGTGTGGAACGTGGGGAAGTCGTGACACTCGGCGGCGTGCAGGCCTCCGTCACCGAGCACCTGGTCCAGGCCGCGCAGGGGGAAGCGGTAGTACTCCTCCATGAACAGGGCTCGGGTAGGATCACTGCCCTCGCGGAAGATCGCGTTGGCACTGGAGAATGTCGAGCCGATCAGGTTCTTGAAGGTATCAGCGTCACTGGGCGCGGTGCGGGCGGGCGTGAAGACCGTCTGCCGCTCCAGGATCGGGCTGCGGTTGCCTTCCACGGCCCGCGCCTTGTTCAGGTCCAGGAAAGGCCGGGCCCGTTCGGCGGCGTTGCGGACGCGGCCGTCGACCGCCGGCGTGAGTTCACGTTCGCGCATGAGGCGCTCGACGACGTTCTCCTGCGCGAGGACCAGGCTGAAGGGCTGCGCAGCGTCCTGCAGCAAACGGGTCAGCATGCCCTGCGGGATGAGGAACTCGCCCTTTGGATCGAACGACGCATTGATCCACGACTTGTCGAGGTGCCGTGAGGACGGCACGATCACGCCGGGCAGGTCCGTCCAGCTGCGGATGAGGCGCTCGTAGTGACGGGCCTCAATGTTGTCGAGGTGCTCGATGCTGCTCTGCTTCCCGGCTTCCAGGGCGCGGCGGTACTCGCTGTTCACGGTGGTACGCGGCTCGAACAGCACGAGACCGTTGACCGGAGGCACCGTGTCGGACAGGCGCTCGACGTCGCTCGAGAGGCGGTTACGCAGCGCGGTCACGCGGTGATTGAGGCTGGTGAGGTTCGACTGGACCTGGAGCAGCAGCCGCTCCAGGTGCTCGCACACACCAAAGTCGACGGTGCCGTGCTTGCTGTACGTCTGCATGGAGGCGTACACGGCGGACTCCATCTGAATCTTGGCGAACTTACGGGCCGCGTCGCGCAGGTCGCGCTGCGCGCCCTGGATGTTGCCCTTGTTCTTGTTGAAGAAACTGACCTTCTTCACCTCGTCCTTCAGTCGGGTGACGGCCGCGTCAACCTTCTGCCACGCCTCGCCCGCCTCGCTCTGCGAGACGGCCGTGTTGGCCTTGGCGGCCTCCTGCAGGCCGCGCAGGTACTCGATCAGGCCGCCCACCTCGGTGGCGAGGATTTGCGGCCCACGGATGCGGTCCAGGAGGGACTCGTGGGCGTGATCGGTGAAGCGCTGGTAGATGGCTTCCGTGATCAGGTCACGCCGGGCGCGCATCTGACCGGACAGGCCACCGTCAGGCGCGACAGCGCGGCGCAGTTCGGACAGTGCCCGGTCCAGGCGCGTGAAATCCAGTTTCTCGGTGTCGAGTTCGCTGTTCACGGCGCGGGTCGCGTCGCGCAGCCACTCGTCGACCGGTTTGTCCAGGGCGAACGGCATCAGGCTGACCCAGTCGAGGCCGATCTCGGCGGTGAGGTCACTGGCCGTCTCCGGGTTGCCCCGCTGCCATTCGCTCAGTGCGCCGTGCAGGAGTTTCTTCGCGGCGGCCTCGGTGATCTGATCGGCGGGGAACTCCGCGACGGACAGGCCGAAGGTGCTGAAGACGTGCGCCTGGTGATCCCGGTCGGGCATGGGCGCGTCCACGGCGAGACTGAACGGATCGGCTTCCGGGGACACGACATTCATGTAGATCCGGTCGGCGATGAGTTCGTTGAGTTCCGTCTCCCCTGTCTTCGTGGGCGAGCTGGGTGCCACGAGGTATGGCAGGTCGTACGGCTGGGTGGTCATGTTCGCCACCGTGCCGTCCGCGTACGTGATGGGCGGCAGGGTGTCCGGCGTGCCCTGGTGGTAGTGGTTGAGTTCCACGAGGGCGGTGTAGGCGTTCTTCTTCAGACGCTCGGCGTTCGAGGCGATCGCGGAAGTGAGGTTCGGGTGCGGCAGGGAGAAGATGCCGATGATCTTCTCGGTTTCGCGCAGCGGCAGGGATTTGACGAAGTATCCGAAGTCCGGCAGGAGGCCGCTGCCCGTTCCGCCGCAGAGGGTCCCCACGATGAAGACGCGGATCTCGCCGCCCGCCGCGAACGTGATGGTGGGGTTCGAGCCGTCAGGCAGCGCGCCTCGCTGTTCCTGCGCTCCACTCGACTGCAGGTCACGCAGGTTGGTGATCCGGGATAGCAGCGCCCGGCGGATCGTCGTGTAGTTGGGATCCATCATGAAGGTCAGGCGTCCGACCATGCGGATGTTGCCGGCGCCCCCCTCGGTGTCCTTCAGGCGCCGGAGGGTGGTCATGTCCGCCCATTTCTCCAGGTGGATCTTCCGGTGCGCGCCGGGGTCGGAGAGGATCTGGCCGTACGTCTTGCCGTCGAGTGCGATCGGGAAGAAGTCGCCCCTGGGGCTCAGGATCGGCGCGGGTTCGTTGGTATTCGTCTCGATCGCCATGAACTGCACCCAGGGGGCGCGGTCGGCGGAGCCGTACTTCCAGGTGAGGCGGCGGATGAGGTTGTTGGCGACGCGGGTGCCGGTGCTGCCCAGGCCGATGACGAGGGTCTTGGTGACTTCGGTGTTGCTCATGGTTGCTCCTCTGGGCGCAGGGCCAGGGTCAGGGTGGTCTGGTAGGGACGGGGCGGCAGGTTGGGTTTGCTGGGGGCGCGGCCCTTGAGGTTCAGGGTGTACTCGGCGTCCCGGTCGGCGGGGATGGGGGCGGGCGCGTCGCCTTCGACGGTGACGTCGAGGTCCGGCGTGACCTTGAGTCCGGTGCCGGAACGGGAGACGGTGAGGAACTTGATGGCGGGAAGGCCCGCGCCGAGCGTGACGTACTGGGCGCTGCTGGGCGGGATGGGGTAGCCGGGGCCGACGACAGTGCAGATGACGTCGCCGTCCTTGCTGTCCTTGAGGGGGAAGGCGCGGCCCGCGACGTGCAGGGTGAGGGGGTCGCGCCGCGACGGGCGGGTCGTCGCGCCTTTTCCGCGCCGGGCCAGGATCAGGCCGGCGAGGGCGGCGGCCGCGGCGACGCCGAGGAGGATCGGCAGCCAGGGAATGCGCCGCGCCGGTTGAGGCGTGGGCGCGTCGGTCTGCTGGGTGAGGAGTTCAGTGCGGGGGCGGCTGAGCGCCGCGCCGCTGAACTCGCGCGGCGTGAGGATCACGGCGTCCAGGGTGCGGTTGCCTTCCCCGAACGGCAGGGAGAGGGTGGCGCCGGTGGTGTTGGTGCGCACGCGGGTCCAGCGGGTCAGGGCCGACACGTAGTCCGGGTCGTTTTCCCCGATCGTGCGTTCCCCGGCGCGACCGGCGGAACTGGCGGCGGTGTTGGTGAGCAGCACGAGGACCGTGTCCTTCTGCCCCTCGAAGCGCTGGGCCAGTTCGGTGATGACCGCCTCGGTGTCGTGGCCGCCTTCGCTGCCAGCCTGGGCGGTGCGGGGCCAGAGGTTCTGGAAGTTGGCGCGCAGGGCCGCGCGGTCGCGGGTGATCTTGAGTGGATTGAGGGACTCGCCCGCGTGCGGCCAGAGGCGCTGTTCCCAGGCGTAGGAGCTGAGCTGGTCGCCGTCCACGAGGTGCTGCTGGGCGAGGTCGGACGCGATGACGCGCGCGGCCTCGGCCATGCGGGGGTCACGGGCGAAGTGGCCGGTGCTGAAGGCGACGGCAAGGTGGATGTGCTGCCCGTCGAGGTTTCCACCTGCGGCGGAGACGGCCGTGTCGATCTCGCGGTAGAGACGTTCGGCCTGTTCGTTGAGGAGGGCGGCGTTCACGGTGGGTGTGGCGCCTTGCGCGGAACCGAGGAGGAGCAGAGGCGGAAGGAGGTATCTAGTATTCATCTCAGCGTGTCCTCATGAAGTGAGCCGGAGTGTGCTGCGCGCCATCATAGGCAGCTGTCCAGGTGCAGTCAGGCGCACATGTGGCACCGCAGGGGGGGCGATACCCCCACCCTGTCGAAAATGTCTCAATCGGTTCAGAAGGGGGAGGCCTCACAGCAGAATTCAGGAGTATCGAAGGGAGCTTTCAATACTCCTGAACGAGCAGAGCGAGCATCTGAAAAAGACAGCGGCTGGAAGTGGAATTGGAGGGCGTGGTTGTCGCCCCAGGGTGGAACTGGAAACCACTGTCAGCGGTCGTCGTGGTCCTGCCAGACCGGGTGGCGCCCGCCTGGCACCCTGGCCACGCCAGGGTCCTGCGCGGCGCACCGCGCCCTCATCACCGCCACGTACGGCACGCTCCGCTCACCGGTGATCGACATCAACATGGTCGACGCCTCCGAGAACCGGCCCAGAGAGCGGGTGAGTTCAGCACGGAACAGCTGATCGTTGACCGTGACAGGCGTGAAATCACTCAGTTCCTCGATCAGGGCGCGGTATCGGCCAGTCACCGGTGGCGCGCAGCTCCCAGGCGGCCGGTCACGGAAGGCGTCGTTATACCGCTGCCATGCCCAGACCTTCAGGTCGAATCCCCGAGCGTCGTCGGCCAGTCCGGCGTCGATCGCTCCCAGGTAGTCGTCGGCGTTGAGGCGGTGAACCTCGGGCGGGAAGGGGCGATCCGGGTCGAACGGGAGTTCGTCGGCGTCCTCCAGCCAGTAGTAGCCTCCGCAGGTAGAGCAGCGGGTGACCCAGGTGAAGATCGGGGTCATGGGGGCGAGGTTCACGCCGTCCGTCCATACCGTCACTCCGAAGGTGTTCCAGGACAGGAACAGGCGGTAATGGGCGGGGGCGGCGCAGTGCGTGCAGGCGATATAGACGGGCGGTCCGGGCAGCATGAGGTCCCTCCTGTACGGTTCACATGAACACAAGGGCACGTCAGGTAATGACGCACTTGACCGCTGGCCTGCGCGCCCGGTAGGGTTCGTCTTCCCGCGTCATCCCGCCGCCAGGCCACACCGCGCCGCCCCGTCCCGAGTGTTCTCGTCCGACCCGGAGGTCCCTGCCGGTGTCCACTGAACGCATGACGATCACCCACGCCCTGAGTGAAGAACTGTTGCGCGGTAACGAGGCGCGGCCTCAGAAGCGTCGTCCGAGTCGCCCAAAATTACCGCTTCCTTGACTGAGTACAATATTGGGCGGTTCTAGCTGTCATTGACGGCCTTTTCCTAAATTTGACCCACCACTACGCAACAGGTCTTGAGCACAAACTCCTCGAAAAACGCGCCAGCAAACTCATCGACGAGACTGATCTGTCAAGAGTGCAGTACTCAGATCCTGCACCTGGATAGATGGACTGAATAGCCGTGCTGGCGCAGCAATTCCTCGTGTCGCTGGACCTCGATCATCAGCCGCACAACGACCAGTGCAGGCAGTGCGATCTGCGCCGCCAGCCTGGCATCCTCTTCCAGCGTTTTTCCTCCTCCGGCGCACAGCACGGTCAGCGTGAACGCCGCACACACCAGGAACACCCAGCGATCCAGCCCCTGAGCGGTATGAAGAGCGAACTGGTTCAACCCGAACTGATGCTTGGATTCCTTGAAGAAGGATTCGATCGCCCACCGACGTTTTCCCTCTCTGGCGACACCGAGAAGAAGGTCCGGTCGCCCCGGTCAAATCGGGCCAACGTCACGACCTCCCACGGCCAGTTGTGGAGCGACAGCCAGCTGCCGTGCTCGCAGTCACTCACGGTCACTCGACCTGAGTGATCGGTGCGCCGATTCGACCGAACACCCACGACGAACTCGGACCCCTCATCCCGCACGCCCTGCAGGAACGTCGCGGACTCGAACCCGCTGTCCGCCAGCACGCACACGTCGAATCGCCGCCGGATCGGCTGTGGAACGGTGGCGAGGAGATCCAAGGCGAGCCACGCGCGATACCCGACCGGAAACTTGAGTGTGCCGTACACGACATACAGGACCACGAGGTGAATGCCGTGGACGCCGCCCTGCACGCGAACAGCGGGAAGCTTCTGGCCGGTCTTGGGGATGCTGGTGAGGTCGACTTTTCGGGGGGCAGATCAAATTGACAGGAGCGAAATCTTATGTTAGATTTTTTTAACGTTCAAATCAGTCGGGAGATCTGCTCCCGTCCATTCCTTTTACCTGCCGGAGAACCCCCATGTCCCAGGCCACCCTGAAAGACGTCGCTGCGCACGCCGGCGTATCTCACCAGACCGTCTCCAACGTCCTGAACGACCACCCGCACGTCAGGCCCGCCACCCGCCAGCGCGTCCTGAAGGCCGTGGCCGAACTGGACTACCACCCCAATGTGGCCGCCAAGGCGTTGCGGGAGGCGCGCATCACCGCGCTGTGCTGCGCCTTCTACAACCACGACGCCGACCAGATTGCCGACCCCTACCGCAACCTGATCCAGTCGTCCTTCGTGGCTGAGGCCGACCTGCGCGGCTACACCATGAACGTGGCCTTCCTGCTCGGAGAGCAGCCGGAGACCTTCGACCGGTTGCGCCAGCGCTTCCTGCAGCGCCAGATGGGCGGCTCGGTGATCGTGGGCCAGAACATGACGGCGCAGCAGTGGCGCACCACCCGCGAGTGGGGCATGAGCAGCGTCATGTTCGATCAGCATTTCGACGACACCCTCGTGAACACCGTGTTCGCCGACTACCGGGGCGGCATGCGTGAACTGGTCGCCCACCACGCCGCGCAGGGCCGCCGTGATCTGGCACTGATCATCCCACTGGCGGACCCCGGCAGTTCCGGCGTGGAACGCCACGAGCAGTTTCTGGCGTCCGTGCAGGAACTGGGCCTTCGGGGCCGCGTGGTGAACGGCGACTGGTCGTTCGACAGCGGCGAACGGGCCGCCCGCACGCTGCTTCAGGGTGACGCCCCGGACGCGATCCTGGCCGGAAACGACCGCATGGCGGCCGGGGCGCTGCTGGCCGCACATCAGCTGGGTATTGACGTGCCGGGTACGCTGGCGATCAGTGGCTTCGACGATTTCGAGTTCACGCTGTACACCACGCCCCGCCTGACCACGGTGCGCGTACCGCATGAGGCCATGGCGCGCGCCGCCGTGCAGGACCTGCTGAACCTGATCGAGACCGGTGAGGATCAGCCCGCCCGGTGCTTCCCGACCGAATTGGTCGTGCGGGACTCCAGCTGACACTCTCCCCGGACAGGACGTGTCTGCGCCTCCGTCCGCCCGGAACAGCACCGGGCTCCCTCCAGACCCGGCACCCGGACCCCCCACCACAGGAGAACGTATGACCACCGGTACCCATGAAGCTCCACACGCCGCTCAGGCTGCAGCCCGCCGTCACCGGAACCGCTCTCAGGCACTGGTGGGGTACCTGTTCATCCTGCCGGCCCTGATCGGGTTCGCCGTGTTCTACCTCTACCCGGCGCTACGCGGCCTGCAGATCAGTTTCACGGACTGGAACCTGCTGAGCGCCCCGAACAACGTGGGACTGGCGAACTACGATCAGGCCCTCCGTGACCCGCAGTTCTGGCGGTCGCTGGGCATCACCCTGAAGTACGTCGCGTGGAACATTCCGCTGCAGACGCTGCTGGCCATTGTGCTGGCCGTGGCGATGGACCGCCTGGTGAAAAGCATGTTCGTCAAGGGCCTGCTGATCGTGCCTTACCTGCTGTCGAACGTGCTGGTCGGCCTGATCTTCCTGTGGATGCTCGACCCGCTGCTGGGCATCGTGAATCAGTGGCTGGCGGCCACGCCGCTGGGCAAGCAGGCGTTCTTCACGGGGGCGGATCAGGCCATTCCGACAATTGCCATGGTGAACATCTGGAAGCACGTGGGGTTCAACGCGCTGCTGTTCTACGCGGGCTTGCAGGCCATTCCGCGCTCGGTGTACGAGGCCGCCGCGATCGACGGGGCCAGTGAGGGCCGCACGTTCTGGCGGATCACGCTGCCGCTGCTGCGCCCGGTGACGGTGTTCGTGCTGGTCACGTCGGTGATCGGGTCGTTCCAGATTTTCGATACGGTGGCCGTGACCACGCAGGGCGGCCCGGTCGATTCGACCAAGGTGCTGGTGTACTACATCTACCAGAACGCTTTTTCCTTCTTCAAGATGGGCTACGCGACCGCCATGAGCATGCTGCTGTTCGCGCTGCTGGTGTTCTTCACGCTGATGCAGATGCGCCTGCTGCGGGCCAACGAATCCGACCTGGACTGACCTGCGCCGCCCACCAGGCTGGCCGCGTCGACCGCCTCCCACGTCAAGGAGTTCTGAAATGACCACGGTTCCCCCCGCTTCCGCTTCCGCTCTTCCTGCTCCCGCGCGCCGCCGCACGCGGCTCACGCCGGGCCGCGCACTGGCCTGGGTGTCCCTGGCGGTCATGATCGTGATCTCCGTGTTCCCAATATTTATCGTTCTAAAAACGGCGCTGACCACCAATCAGGCCCTGTTCGGCGAGGCCAGCACGCTCTGGCCCGCCCAGCCCACCCTGATCAACTTCCAGCGCGTCCTGGGCCTGCTGAGCCCCGAAGCCGCGCAGGCCGCCGGCGGGTCCGGCAGCTCCATCAGCTTCGCGCGGGCCATGCAGAACAGCGCCGTCTTCACCTTCATCATCGTGATCGGCCAGACGTTCTTCTCGGCCATGGCCGCCTACGCCTTCGCCCGCCTGAAATTCCCCGGCCGGGACGCCATCTTCACCCTGTTCCTGATCGCGCTGATGATCCCAGCCATCGTGCTGTCCATCCCCAACTTCGTGACCATCAAGAACCTGGGCCTGCTGAACACCATGCCCGGCATGGTCGCGCCCTTCGTCCTGATGTCGCCGTTCGCCGTGTTCTTCCTGCGGCAGTTCTTCCTGTCCCTGCCCCGCGAGACCGAGGAAGCCGCCTACCTGGACGGCGCCGGCCCCCTCACCATCTTCTGGCGCATCACGCTCCCCATGAGCCAGGGACCGCTGATCACGCTGGGCATCCTGACCACCATCGGCATGTGGAACGAGTTCTTCTGGCCCTTCCTGATCGCCCGTGACGAGGCCGCGTACACGCTGCCGGTAGCGCTGCAGGTCTTCAAAACCCAGACGCCACAGGGCGCGCCCGACTGGACCGGACTGATGGCTGGAACCTTCGTCGCCATCATTCCCGTGTTCCTGCTGCTGATCGTACTGGGCCGCCGGGTCGTGGAATCGCTGGCCTTCAGCGGCGCCAAGTGACCATGCGCCGCCGCACCCGCGCTCCACCCGCTCCCTGCGGTCCCTTCCCGTAGCAGCCCCTTCCGGTAGCAGCCCTGTCCCGCCGCCCTCACTTTCCGCAGGAGACCACCATGAAGAACCTGAACAAGACGCTCAGCCTGACCGCCGCCCTGACCGTGATCGCCGGTCCCCTCGCCAGCAGCGCGCAGGCTGCCACCACCCTGCAGTACTGGCTGTGGGACAGCAACCAGCAGCCCGCCTACCAGCAGTGCGCCGCCGCCTTCACGAAAGCCAACCCGGACGTGAGCATCAAGATCAGCCAGAAAGGCTGGGACGACTACTGGCAGGCCATCACGACCGGCATGGTCTCCGGTACCGCGCCGGACGTGTTCACCAACCACCTCGCGTTCTACCCGCAGTTCGCCGCGAACAACCAACTCGTGGACCTCGCCCCGCTGATCGCGCGGGACAAGGTCGCCACCGACATCTACTACCCCGGCCTGAAAGACCTGTGGGGCCGCGGCGGCAAGCAGTACGGCCTGCCCAAGGACTTCGACACGGTCGCGATCTTCTACAACACCGACCTGCTGAAGAAAGCCGGCATGAAACCCAGTGACCTGAGCAACCTCACCTGGAACCCCAAAGACGGCGGCACCTACCAGAAAGCCATCGCGCGCCTGACGGTCGACCGGGACGGGAACAACGGCCTGTCAGGCAAGTTCAACCGCAAGGCCGTCACGCAGTACGGCTACCAGACGAACTACGACGCGAACTTCAACGGGCAGACCCAGTGGTCGTTCCTGGCGGCCACGCTCGGCTGGAGCGCCACCGCAGGCCCGTTCAGCAACTCGTACAACTACAGTGACCCCCGCTTCGCACAGACCATCCAGTGGCTGGCCGACCTGAACCTGAAGTACGGGTACATTCCCAGCTTCCAGGAAAGCGGCGCGGCCGGCACGTCCGGCGACACCCTGTTCCGCGCCGGGAAGGCCGCCATGGTCACCAACGGCTCGTGGATGATCGGCGACTACACCAGCAAACTGCCGTTCAAGGTCGGGATCGCACCCTTGCCCAAGGGACCCAACGGCAAACGCATGAGCATGTTCAACGGTCTGGCCGACTCGATCTGGGTAGGCAGCAAGAACCAGGACGCCGCGTGGAAATGGGTGAAGTTCCTGGGCAGCCGCTCCTGCCAGGACCTCGTGGGCCGCAGCGGCGTGGTCCTGCCCGCCATTCCCGCCTCGACGAACCTGGCCCTGGCCGCCTTCAAACAGCGCGGCGTGGACGTGTCGGTCTTCACCGCACAGGCGAAACTCAAGGGCGGCACCTTCTACTTCCCGATTTCCGATAAGGGCAGCGAGGTGAACTCGGTCATGAGCAGCGCCCTGCAGGGTGTCTTCGGCGGTAAAAGCAAGGCTGCGGACATCGTGAAAACAGCCAACGACAAGGTGAACAGCCTGCTGAAGTGATCCGCCCTGCAGGCCCATCCGTTCCAGCACGATATTGAACGTTCCAATACTGTGCCAGAGGCCCTTGGAACATCAGATCACGCACGGCGGCCAGAGCTCCCTGGCCGCCCACATCCAAGCCACCCATCCCCTTACCCACGCCCGAGGTCACCCATGAACGCACCCCGAATCGCCCTGATCGGCGCCGGCTCCACCGTCTTCGCCAAGAACCTGCTGGGCGACATCCTCAGCTTCCCGGAACTGGCCGGCGCGGACATCCGCCTGTTCGACATCAACCAGCCCCGCCTGGACGTGACCGAACAGGTCGCCCACCGCGTGGCCAGCGCCGTCGGCGCGCGCCCCACCGTGACGGCCACCACCGACCGCCACCGCGCGCTGGACGGCGCTGACTTCGTGATCAACATGATCCAGGTCGGCGGGTACGAACCCGCCACCGTCACCGACTTCGAGGTGCCCCGGCAGTACGGCCTGCAGCAGACCATCGCCGACACCCTGGGCATCGGCGGCATCATGCGCGGCATCCGAACAGTTCCCGTCCTGGCCGACATGAGCCGCGACATGGAACGCCTGTGCCCCGACACGCTGCACATGAACTACGTCAATCCCATGGCCATGAATGTCTGGGGACTGGCACGTCTGAGCCCCCGCATCCGTACGGTCGGCCTGTGCCACAGCGTGCAGCACACCGCATCGGAACTCGCAGACGACCTCGGCATTCCCGTCGAGGAGATCGACTACCTGTGCGCCGGCATCAACCACATGGCCTTCTACCTGAAATTCGAGCATCAGGGTCAGGACCTGTACCCGCGCCTGATGGAACTGGCCCGCACCGGCCAGGTGCCCCCCGCGAACCGCGTGCGTTACGAGATGCTGCGCCGCCTGGGGTACTTCGTGACCGAGAGTAGCGAACACTTCAGCGAGTACGTCCCGTACTTCATCAAGAACGGCCGCGACGACCTGATCGAGAAATTCAACGTGCCGCTCGACGAGTACCCGCGCCGCTGTGTCAGCCAGATCGGCGGCTGGGAGGACCTGCGCGTCAAACTTCAGGACCCCACCGAACCACTGGAAGTCAAACGCAGCGTCGAGTACGGTTCGCTGATCATCCACTCCATCGTGACCGGGCAACCACGCGTGGTGTACGGCAACGTCATGAACTCCCCCGCGACCGGCAGCGGCAAACTGATCAGCAACCTTCCCGACGAGTGCAGCGTGGAAGTCCCCTGTCTCGTGGACCGCCAGGGCATCCAGCCCACCCGCATCGGCCACATCCCGGCGCAACTGGCGGGTCTGATGCAGACGAACATCAACGTGCAGGCCCTGACCGTCGAGGCGCTCGTCACCGGCAACCGCGAGCACATCTACCACGCCGCCATGCTCGACCCGCACACCAGCGCCGAACTGGACCTCGACCAGATCTGGAACCTCGTGGACGACCTGCTGGAACGGCACGGCGACTTCATTCCGCAGGCACTCCAGGCCGCCGACTGAACCGGACGAGCGCCCGCCTCATCAGCAGATCGGGACCGCCGCCGTGAAGGCAGTTTCCGGGATGACTCCCGCCGCGCGTGAAAGGCCAGGCGGGCGTCATCCATCCAGCTGGCAGGGAGCAGACCAGGCCGGTGGTGGAGTTTCTGGCCCGCGACAGGCCGGTCAATCGAGCCAGGAGGCGCACCGCCTCAGAAGTGCGGCCGTGCGGGGCAGCGTCCCGGCGAGCGGCTCGGCCACCAGCTCGGCCTGCTCATTCGTGAGGTCGTCGAGTTGCCCGTCGAGCGCCGCGCTGATCGCGGAGTCGAGGTCCATCCGGGCATCCAGGTTGCCCAGAATGTCGCTCACGAGCGCCGTCCCGATCGGTTGATGGGCGCGCAGTCCGCCGGGCTGGCCGGGCCGACCGATGACCCGGTAGATGTGGTCGAGGGCGGCGGCGTAGGTGGGGAAGCGCCGCGTGAGGAACTCCGGTTCGTGCGTGGGTGCCCGGAGTGGCAGGAGCGTGAAGCGGCGGCGCAGGGCGGCACTCAGGCGGTGCAGGCGGTCCTGATCGGCGTCGTTCATGGTGCCCATCAGGATGAAATCGGCGGGCAGGTGCACGTCTGCTGGCGCCCCGTCGGCCTGGGTGACGAGCGGCAGATGTGAGCGGTAGGCAGGGTCGAGCAGCGTGAGCAGCTGACCGAACGCCTCGTCCTGCGGGGCGCGGTTGAATTCGTCGATGATCAGTGCGTGCGGGCGGCCCGCCGTGGCCATGGACTGGCGGTGCCGCTCCGCGGCGCGGGTCACCACGCCGGGCGTGAACGCGTAGCGCAGCGTGTCGCCCGGCTGGACGCGCAGACCGCCGAGGACGTCGCTGGCTGTCCAGCGGGCGTCGGCGGTGATCAGCGTGTAGTTGCCCGGGCCGCACAGGGCCTCGGCGAGGCAGGTGGCCAGGAGGGTCTTGCCCACCCCTGGGGGGCCGGTCAGCAGCAGGGGGCGGGCGCGTTCCAGGGTGCGCCGCGCGATGAGCAGGACGTCGGGATCCACGGCCACCCTGTCGGGCAGCGTCGCCCAGGGGTCCGGCGCCGGACGTGGCGGGTAGGCGGTGTCGGCCGCGGCGTCCGGCGTGAGGGGGGCCTGCGCTGGGACAGGGTCCAGGTCAGCCTGCTCGGCGGTGGGTTCAGGCGGGGCGGCCGCGGGTGGTTCGGGTGGCCGGGTGGGTGTCGGGGCCGCGGGGCTGGGAGCGGACGCGGGCGTGGTCTGGGTGGCCGGCCGTGCGGGCGCGGGCGGCTGCGTGATGCGCTTCAGGTCGTGCCCACTGGCGGCGCTGGGCGCCGCGGGCGGGCACCCGTCGATCACGCCGTACGGGCCTGGGGAGGGCACGCTCAGGGCGTACTGCGTGGCCGTCACGAGGTCGGACGCGGCCAGGGTCGGGGCGGGCGGGAGCCCTTCGGCGTAGGCGGCGCGGCGGGTGACGGTGACGTGTTCCGCGCCGGTCACCTCGAGGTCATGCACGGTCACGGCGCGGACGCGGTGCAGGCGGTGGTCCCGCAGGCGCGTCACGACCTCGGCGGTGATGGCCCGGACCGTTTCACCGCCTGGAATCACCCGGTACGCGCGGACGTCCGTGGCCTGCGGCGCGAACGCGAGACGCAGTTCCTGCCGGCACGCGGCCACGACGGCACGCGGAACGGCGGCGTAGAGCGGGAGGGGGTCACCGCTGAGGTCACTCAGGAGACTGACCTGCCGGAGTTTCACGTCTCCGCGGGGCGCTTCGGCGGTCAGGTCGCAGGCGAGCAGGTTGAGTTGCGCGGCGCGGCGCGCGGCGTCGTGCGTGGCCGCGTCGGGCCACGCGAAGTCCGGCTGGACCGTGAGGGTACGCTGGGCGCGGCCCGGTGTGGGCAGCGGGATCGGCGCGGCGTGGAGGTTCCCGTGGGCGTCGCGGGTCCAGTCGCCCGGGCCGCCCTGCGCGGCCCGCTCGAGGTCTTTGCGGGTGGGTTCCGGGAGGTGGGCGAGGGTGTCGGCCGGAATGCGGAACTGCGCGAACACGTGGGTCAGGGTCATGGGGTTCCTCGGAGGTGCTGCAGCAGGGTGGCGGCGAAGGCAGCCGGGGGCGTCAGTGGGTGGGCGTTGAGGCGCAGGAGGTGGGCGCGGCCGCCGGGCATGGCGGTCCGCTGGTCGGGCGCGCCGCGCGGGTCGGGCCAGGCGACGATGCCGAGCGCGGCGTGCGTGGCGCCCATGTAGGTGAGGAGTTGCGTGTTGAGTTCCCGCTGCTGTGGCGTCCCGAGGCGGGTCAGGTCGCGGTACTTGACGTCCAGCACGGCGGCGTGGTCACCGGTCTCGATCAGGAGGTCCGGCGTGAACTGCTGGTGTGCGGCGCCGACACCGCGAAAGCCGAGCTTCGGGTTGAGGGTGACCTGGACGTCAGGGCCGCGGAACACGCCGGTCCAGCGGCCCTGACTGTCGGCCGTGAAGGTGCCGTGGACGGCGCCGGTGGCGCGCAGGACCTGCACCTGCACCCAGCGTTCGTACAGGTCCGGCATGACGGTCGCGCCGGTCGGTCGACCCGTGGCGCGGCGGACCGTGGTGGTCAGCTGCTGCGCCGCCGCCTCCGCCGCCAGGGAGATGGCGTCCCGCGCGGTGCGGGTACGGGTGCGGGCAGGATCGTCTGGAATGCCCGCCAGGGCCCGGCGGGCGGCCGCCGTCACCGGGGCGTGACCGGCGCGCTGGGCCGCGCCGAGCAGGGCGGTCCACAGCGCCCGCAGGGCAGTGGCGCCCTGAGGCGGCGCGCCGGGCGTTAGGTCACGGGCGACGTGCTCGCCGGGCGCGCCGCGACCCCAGTGCTCGAAGGTCGCGGGCCAGTCGACGCGGTCCGGGACGGCCCCGCCGCGCACGACGCGCGCGCGGGACGTGCTGGAGGACCGGGGTTGCCGTGACCAGCGGCGCGTGAGCTGGGCGGCGTCCTGCGCGGCCCGTTCGAGTTCGGCGTGGCCAGGCAGGACACTCAGGCCCTCGGTGGAGACCTGCAGGGCCTGCGGGAACGTCAGGGTGTGGTCCAGGTCGCGCAGGTCGTCGGCCATGCGGGCCAGGGCCGCGAAGGCCCGGTCCGGGTCCGGGTGGAGTTTCCTGGGGTACGCGAAGGTGGTCGTGGTGTGCCCGGCGGCGTCCGTGAATTCCAGTCGGCCCACCCAGTCGTGCAGGTGCACGGCGAGGTGGTCGGTTGAGCCGTCCACGATGTGCGGCGTGTGGTTGACGTTCGCGGTGTAGGGGACCCGGACTCCGTTGACGCGCAGGTCCGTACCGGCGGGCACGTGAATGACGGTGCCTTCCGGCACGTCCCGGTCCACGGGATCCGGAGCGTTCAGGGAGGGGGCGGCCGTCATGTGCGCAGCGTAGCGGAGACGCGCGTCATCGGATGACGCGCTTGACAGCTGGCCCACGCGCCCGGTAGGGTTCGTCTTCCCGCGTCATCCCGCCGCCGTGCCACCTGTGCCACCTCACCGCGCCGCCCCGTCCCGAGTGTTCTCGTCCGACCCGGAGGTCCCTGCCTGTGTCCACTGAACGCATGACGATCACCCGCGCCCTGAGTGAGCTCAAACTCCTCGAGAAGCGCGCCAACAAACTCATCGACGAGACCACCTTCGTCACCTTCACCGTGGGCGGCGCCCCACCCCGCGAGGCCCGCAGTACCGCCGAGTTCACGGAGCGTGTCCTGGCGCGGCGTCAGAGTGTCGCCGACCTCCTGCGTCGCCGCTCGGCCATCAAGGCGGCCGTCGTCGCCAGCAACGCCCGCACCACCGTGGACGTCGCCGGTCAGATGTACACCGTCGCGGCCGCCATCGAACGCAAGGCCAGCGTCGCGTTCGATCAGCGCCTGATCGCGCGGCTGCGCAGCGACCTCGCGGGCGCGCAGCGGCAGGTCGAGCTCACGAACGAACGCGCCGAGGACCGCCTCGACCAGCAGGCGCAGGCGCTGCTCGGGAAGGAAGGCTCGCGCGGCGCGGAGTACGAGGCGCTGCACCGCTCGTTCATGGACCGCAACGCCGCGCGGCTACTCGATCCGCTGGACGCGCAGGCAGACATCGACCGGCTGTCGGATCAGGTAGACGCGTTCCTGGCGGAGGTGGATCAGGCGCTGAGTGTCAGCAACGCCGTGACGGTGATCGAGGTGCCCTGAGGGCCTGGGGCTGGCCGTTCGAACGCGCGCGTCGTGACCGCCCCGGCCACAGGGTCATGTGGCCACTTCCTGACTTCCGAAACTGGATGTCTCCTGCGCGGCCCCCCCGCGATTCTGCGGGGGACACGCCGCTGAAGGCTCAAGTCTGACGGTTCAGGTCGCAGGATTCACGTTCCTCAAGCCTCTTTCCCTGAACGCTCAACGTTCACCGCTTACGGCTCGATCAAATCCTGGACGCAGGGCACTCCCGGACCCGGTCACTCCGGCGCGCGGCCCCCAGGCTGAACGGTCAGCCCAGCAGACACCTCCCCCACCGTGACGGCTGGGGGAGGTGTCTGCTGTCATACGGGATTCAAGTGATTCCAGATCATTCGGAGTCGCCCGGTGGCCCCCTCACCCTTCCGTCGCTTCGCTCCTCCCTCCCTCTCCCACAGGGGGAGAGGGGGCAATGGAACGCGATCACGGTGCAAGCAAGTCAATTTAATCCCGTATCAGAGGCGGGGGTCTTGTGGTGGAACGGCGATCACGCCGCCCCAGGGGCGGTAGGCGCTGCGGAAGCGGTCTGTGCGGACGGTGCCGGAGGGGAACGTCACGGTCCGCTTCACTTCGGTCACGCCGCCTGTGGCGGGCATGTCGATGCGGCGCGTCTCGCCCGGGGCGAGGTCGGTCGCGCGGACGAATGCCGGGCCGGGCGGCACCTGAAGGCGCTTCAGTGGGCCGCCCTCGACGCGGACGGTGCGCCCGTCGGGTCGTCCGAACAGGTCGGCGTGCAGTGTCTGCCCGGACGTCCAGCGGAACTGCACGAGCAGCGGTCCGGCGGTGTCGTTGCGGACGCGCAGGTTCTTCGATCCGGCGTACACGGCCGCGTCGAGGCCGGGCTGGCCGTAGTAGGCGACCTGCACGGAATGCGCGTGCCGTTCGGGGATGGGCAGTCCGGCGCGCAGGGCCGCCCGGAAGAGGGTCGTGCTGACCTGGCAGATGCCGCCGCCGTCTTCCAGGCGCAGCGTGCCGCCCGCGAGGACGTAACCGGGGCGGAAGCCGCGCGTGGCACTGACCGGGCCGGTCAGGGCGTTGAAGTCGAGCGTCCCGCCGGGCGCGGTCCACGTGCCGTGCAGGCGGTCGGCCCCGACGCGGATGTTGTGCACGCGGAAGTCCGGGCTGCCCGCGAAGCTGGACTGGCCGCCGCCCAGGTGCGTGAGCCGCTGCCCGGCTGCCCAGCGGACGCTGCGGGTGGGGGCCGTGAGCTGCACGGGCAGGGCCGCCCGGCCCCCGGAGGTCAGTGCGGCGGTCAGGGCGGCCTGGGCGGCGGCGGGAGTGACGGTCCAGCCGGTGCGGGCGGCGCCCACCCAGCGGCCGGATTCGAGGCGGAACCGGATGTCCTGCGGCGCGCGGTTCACGGCGCGCGCGAGCTCGGCGCCGGCGCGGCGCAGTTCAGCGGTGCGCGCGGCGGCGGGTCGGCCGGGCAGGTCGTCCGGGAGGGTGACGGTGCGGGCGTGATGGTCGGTGACGCGCTGCACCTGCCCCTGAACGAGGCGCGGTTCGGGCACGCTCCAGCGGACCTGGACGGTCAGGGCGCCTGCGCTGGACACGGCGAGGAGGGGCAGCAGGGCCCAGATTCGGCAGTTCATGATCACTCCAGGGAACTGCCCCGACCTCGCCGGGTTCCGGGAGGGACGGGGCAGGGCGGCCTCAGGGGCGGGTCGCTGACCGGGGGGACGTCACTGGGGCATCAGGACGGTGTCGATCACGTGAATCACGCCGTTGCTGGCGCCGATGTCCGTGCGGGTGACCCGGGCGTCGTTGATCCGCACGCCGTTCGACGTGGAGATGGACACGGCGCTCCCCTCAGCGGTCGTGGCGCTGCTGAGCTTGGTCACCTGGGCGCTGGTGACGCGACCCGGTACGACGTGGTAGAGCAGCACGGCGCGCAGTTTCTCGCGGTCGTTCAGCAGGGCCTGCAGGTCCGCCTGGGGAATCTTGGCGAAGGCGGCGTTGGTCGGAGCGAACACCGTGTACGGCCCGGCGCCGTTCAGCGTGTCGACCAGTCCGGCGGCCTGCACGGCGCTGAGCAGCGTGCTGAAGTTGGGGTCGTTCGCGACGATCGCGGCGATCGTGCGGCCACCGGGCACCATGCTGCCCCCGCCTGCGAACACGGTCGTCGAACACATCAGGGCCGTCATGATCAGCGTACGCTTCATATTCATCCTCCGGTGCATCACAGTATTTGCTCGAACCGTTTTGATTCGAACCGGACATCAGATTAGAATTTGCGCGCTTCTCTTGGTCGTGCCCGGCGATACAGTTATTGTTTCCCCCAGTGAATCTTTGAGTGACCGCCTACTTTGATCAATTCTCACGCCTCACATCGTGAAGGCTCATCCTCTCATGATTCAGGTGCAGACGACGTCATGCACGCGCGGCTGCCCCCCGTGGCGCGTCCATGCGGAGCCACTGGTGTCGACGCGCCGCCCAGTCGGGTTCGGGCACCCCGCGACTCTTGGGTGCGGCGGGCCATCCTCTCGATGCCACTGTCCGGACGGAGGCGCGGCGCCGCGCCGAGAACGCCTGACACGGATTCCGTTTGTTTCGCCAACAATCCGGAACTTCACCGGATCGCCGGCTCCACGTCCGGAACCCGCATTCCTCTGTCTCGCACCGGTTTCCAGGAGGATGGAAGGGCCAACGACCCACGCCCTTCCATCCTCCTGAATGCTGCTGTCACTTGCTGCGGCGGGTGTTGTAGGACTGGCTGCGGGCGCGTTTCTGCGCGAGCTGGACGTTCTGCGCGAAGTCCTGGTCGAGGGAGGTCAGGGCGCCGATCTCGCCGTGCAGGCCCTGAATGCCGAGGGCATGCAGGCGGCGGACCTCGCGGCTGAGGCGTTCGCGGGATATCTCGGGTGCCCCGGCGGCGGCGTGCGCGACGGCTTCCTCGCGGGCGCGGGCGGCGCGCAGGCGTTCGGTCAGGAGGCGCACGTCGGGGTTCTCGGCGGGTTCGGGGGACCCGGCGGGCTGGACAGGGAGGTTCAGCTGGGCGCGCTGGACGTGCCGTTGCCCGCTGCGGTCGGTCCAGGCGAGGCGGATGCGGGTGATGCCGACGTCGCTCGCCTCGGGCTGGGCGGGGACGTGCACGGTGAAGATCAGGTCGGTGGGGCGGTCCTGGATGAGGTTGGGGAGTTTGGCGCGGCCGGTGTCGGTGCGGGGCAGGTCGTTCAGGAGTTCGTGGCGGCGGCTGCCGAGGGCGGGGTTGGGTTCGATGCCCAGGGAGACGGTGTGGCCGCTCGTGCGGCTGAGGCCCTGGAGTTCTTGCTCGAAGTAGCGGGGCAGGTCGGCCGGGTTCTCGATGTGTTCGAAGTTGCCGTCGCCGGCGTCGGCGACGGCCTGCATGAGGTGATCGTCGTAGTGTTCGCCCAGGCCGATGGTGCTGGTGCTGACGCCCAGGGCGGTGAGGCCGCGGACGTGGTTGGAGATGACGCTGGGGTTGGTTTCCCCGACGTTGGCGCCGCCGTCGCTCAGGAGCAGCACGCGGTTGAGGGCAGCCGGGTCGAGGTGCTGGGCGCAGAGGGTGGCCCCTTCGAGCCAGCCGGCGTGCAGGGCGGTCATGCCGCCGCAGGTGACGGTGTCGATCAGGGCGCTCAGGGCGTCCGGGTCGGTGGCGGGCTGCGGGGGGATGACGGTGGTGACGGTGTCGTCGAAGGTGACGAGGCTGACATGGTCGGTGGGGCGCAGCTGGCGCACGGCGGTCTGCGCGGCGAGGCGGGCCATGTGGAGGGGCTGGCCGCTCATGCTGCCGCTGCGGTCGAGGACCAAGGCGAGGTTGAGGCGTGGGGGCGTCTGGGTGCGGGCCGCCTGGGTGGGGGGCGTGAGGCGGGCGTGGATGACGAGTTCGGTGTCCTGTCCGGCGGTGAGGGTGGGGATCAGGGGGCGCAGTTCGATGTGCATGGGTGACCTCGTGGTGGGACGCGTGGGGGGTAGTGGTGGGTGGACGCTTCACTCTACATCAACAACTTCAGTTGTCAACAATTCAGAGTGTCAGCATGGATCGAGGAACGAGCGCGGCGAGATGCCAGCCCGGAACACCCCCAGCCTCACACGCACCCACGACAACCACTGACGCGGCACAGCGGGCCACACCGAATGATGTTCACGCGGCGGTTACGGCCGACCTGAGAGAACGCCCCGCAGGCCAGCCCCTGCCACGGGAGGACACCCTGACCAACCCGGCACGCCACCGACCCCCCCCGCACGGTGCGCCGCGCCACGCGCCTCACGCGGTACGTGCGGCTCGCGCTGCCCTGGGCGCGACCACCAGCCTGGCCGCCACACCACAGGACACCCTGGTGTACACCACCCGGATCGGTGCGACCCTCGACCCCGGCGCCACCTCCGACATGGCCTCGGGCAGCGCGGTCGAGAACATCGACGAGACCCTGGTCACCTACGACCGACGCCTCAATCGCACCGAACCCCCTCCCCCGTCCCGCTCGTCCCCTGGATCAGGTGCCCGAGTCCTCCAGCACGTCACGCACCCGGCGCAGCAGGTCCGCCCAGCGGGCCTCGCTGTGGGGCGCGCGGAAGTCGGCGGACACCTGCACCTCCAGGCCCGGCGCGACTTCCACGCGGCGCCACACCTGTCCCGGCCGCGTTGAGGCGTGATCGGACGCGCGTGGCAGGATGCCCCTCATACCCCACCGGGAGGGTGCCGGACTGGGCAGGGCCGGGCTGGGGAGGACCCGGCTGGGCGTCTCCGGCACGGCGCGCGCCAGCCGCTCGGCGGGGCGACGCAGGCCGTCCAGGTACGCGACGGCCGGGTTGGTCGGCAACTTCATGTTGCCCAGCAGCAGGAGCCCGGGGCTATCCGTCAGGGATGCATCGGATCGCTCGGGCGGGGCGGAGGGGTTCTCGCCGGTCACGCCGGTGAGCGCGAGGTCGGCGAGTTCTTCCTCGCTGCGGCCAAGCAGGGCGCCGACGAGCGCCTTGCCGCTCAGACCGTCGGCCATCAGGCGCCGCAGGGCGAGCAGGCCCAGCAGGTGCGCGCGGCCGTAGCGGGCCTCACGGCCCTCGCGGGTGGGGGCGGGCAGCAGGCCGACGGTCGTGTAGTGCCGTACCAGCCGTGGGTTCATCTCGTCTTTCAGGCGGGCGGCGCGGTCCCCGGGCAGCAGCTGTGCCAGCAGCCGGTTCGCTTCGCTGACCAGCGCGTCGATGCCGCCACTCCACCGCTCTTCTATTCCCAGCACCGCTTCAGGGTACCCCGGCAGCGGGTGGGGCGCTTCGCGGCCGGACCAGCGGGGGCCGGGTGGATTGACGGGGCCAGGCGGGAGGTGTACTGTCAGGGTAATCGTTAACCCACTCATCGGCGGGACAGCCGCGTCCCGCCCCAGGAGCCCCCATGTCCGCACCCGTCACCATCGCCGACGTGGCGCGCCTCGCCGGCGTGTCCACCGTCACGGTGTCCAAGACCCTGAACAACACCGGCCGCATCAGCGAGGAAACCCGCGCCCGCGTCCTGCGCGCCGCCCAGGACCTCGGCTACGTCGCCAACCCCGCCGCCCGGCGGCTGCGCGGCGCCCGCACCAACCTCGTCGGGATGGTCATCCCGGAACTCGTCAGCCCGTACTTCGCCGAGGTCGCCCGCGCCGCCGCCGAGGCCGCCAGCAGCGCCGGACTCGACCTGGGCGTCTTCACCACCAGCCGCGACCCCGTCCGTGAACGCGAACGTGTCGCGGCCCTCAGCGGCGGACTGGCCGACGGCCTGATCCTGGTCGTCCCGACCGACGATCCCACGCACCTCGCGGCGCTGGAACGCAGCCGCACCCCCATCGTGCTCATCAGCCACTTCGGGATTCCCACCGACCTCCCGAACGTCCGCGCCGACTCGTACCACGGCGCGCGCGCCGCCACCACGCACCTGCTCGACCTCGGGCACCGCCGCGTGGGCTTCATCGCGGGCGCCGCCGAGTCCAGTCAGGCCCACGAACGACTGCGCGCCTACCGCGACGCCATGGAGGAACGCGGCCTGCTCGACCCGGACCTGATCCGCCCCGGGAACTTCACGCAGCGGCGCGGCTTCGAGGCGGCCCGCGAACTGCTGGACCTGCCCAGTCCCCCCACCGCGATCTTCGCCGCGAGCGACGCGACCGCCTTCGGCGCGATGGACGCCGTCAAGGACCGCGGCCTGCGCGTCCCGGCCGACATCAGCGTGGTGGGCTTCGACGACATCGCCGCCGCCAGCCAGAGCCACCCGGCCCTGACCACCGTCCGCCACCCCATCCACGACATGAGCGACAGCGCCCTGCGCCTGCTCGCCGGCGCACTGGCGGGCGAAGCGGTGCGCGGCACGGTGCTCGACTACCCCAGCGAACTGGTCGTCCGGGAGACGACCGCCCCGCCCCGAAGTTCCTGACGCCCACCCGCCCCAGCCCGAACTCGCCCGCCTGAACCCAGACCGCCCCCGCCGGAGCCCACCGCGCCCCGGCGACGGTGACCCATGCCCGCAGGAGGCCCCATGACCGACGTGCTCCGCTCCAGTCCGACCGCCGCCCAGCGCGGCCCCCGCCAGCGCCTGCTGGCCCGCCTGTGGCGCCACCGGGGCCTGTACCTGATGCTGCTGCCGGGCCTGCTGTGGTTCGCGCTGTTCCGCTACTGGCCGCTGTGGAACGCGCAGATCGCCTTCAAGGACTTCCAGCCGGTACAGGGCGTCCTGCACAGCCCCTGGGTGGGCCTGAGCAACTTCACGCAGTTCTTCCAGTCGTACTACTTCACGCAGCTCATGACCAACACCCTGGTGATCAGCTTCGCGAAACTGCTGATCGGGCTGCCCCCGGCCATCATCCTGGCGCTCGCCATCCACGAGAGCAGCCGCAAGGGCCTGGCGCGCGTCACCCAGACCGTCACGTACCTCCCGCACTTCCTGTCGTGGGTGATCGTGTTCGGCATCCTGCTCGCCATGCTCTCGCCCGGCAGCGGCCTGGTCAACAAGGCCCTCGTCGCGGCCGGTGGCGACCCCGTGTCGTTCCTGACCGATCCCGGCGCGTTCCGCGCGGTCGTGATCTTCAGCGACATCTGGAAGGAGACCGGCTGGAGCGCGATCCTGTTCCTCGCCGCGCTGATCGGCATCAGCCCCTCGCTGTACGAGGCGGCCGAGGTGGACGGCGCCACCCGCTGGCAGCGCATCCGGCACATCTCGCTGCCCGGCATGCTCGACGTGATCGTCCTCGTGACCCTGCTGCGCCTGGGGCACATCCTGGACGCCGGGTTCTACCAGATCTACGTCCTGTACTCGCTGCCGGTGTACTCGGTCGCGGACGTGATCGACACCTGGGTGTACCGCCAGGGCATCCAGAACTTCCAGTTCTCCCTGGCGACCGCCGTGGGCCTGTTCAAGGGACTGATCGGCCTGCTGATGATCGTCGTCGCCAACCGCGTCGCCCGCCGCTTCGCCGGTCAGGGCCTGTACTAAACCTGCGCCGCGCCCGCACCCCACCTGAACCGCGCCTGCACCGCAACTGCACTGCACCTGACCGGAGGAGACCCGCATGACCCGAACCCGCCACGACCGCACCTTCGACCGGAGCGTGAACGCCTTCCTGATCGCCGTGCTGCTCATCACCCTGATCCCCCTGATCTACGTGCTGGCGGTGAGCATCACCCCGCTGGGCCGCACGCCGAGCCTGCTGCCGACCGCCGCGTCCCTGGCGGCCTACGCGGAACTCCTGAAACAACCCGCGCTGATCCGCGCGCTGGGCAACAGCGTCTTCCTGACCCTCAGCGGCGTGCTGATCAGCATGATCCTGACCGTCTGCACCGCGTACCCGCTGTCCCGCCCCGACCTGCCGGGCCGCAAGTTCCTGACCGGCGTGATCCTGTTCACGTTCCTGTTCAACGCCGGGCTGATCCCGCTGTACCTCGTGATCCGCGACCTGCACCTCCTGAACACGTACTGGGCGCTGCTGCTGCACGGCGCGGTCAGCGTGTACAACCTGCTCGTCATGAAGAACTTCTTCCAGAACCTCCCCGAGAGCCTGGAGGAAGCTGCGAAGATTGACGGCGCGACCGACCTGCAGGTCCTGTGGCACATCGTGCTGCCGCTGTCCAAACCGATCCTGCTGACCATCGGGCTGTTCTACGCCGTCACGCAGTGGAACTCCTTCTTCGAACCCGTGCTGTACCTGTCCGACGCGCGGATGATGCCGCTCCCGGTGGTGCTGCGCGACATCCTGACCGGCCTGAACTCCGCCGAGTACGTCGAGTCCGCCGCGACCACCACCGCCCCACCTGACGCCCTGAAGATGGCGGCCGTCGTCCTGACCACCATTCCCATGCTGCTCGTGTACCCGTGGATTCAGCGGTACTTCACGTCCGGCACGCTGTCCGGCGGCGTGAAGGGCTGAGCACCCCCGCAGCCCAGACCTGCATCGCCCACCCACCCAGACCGTCCACCCCCACACCGGAGGTTCCACCATGACGCACCCCCGCACCACCGCCCGCACCCTGGCCCTCGTGACGCTCAGCGCCCTGCTCGGCGCGCACGCGCAGAAAGCGACCGACCTGTCGGTGGCGCTGTACGCCGCGAACCCCGAGGCGCCCGCCCCCACCGCCGGGTGGGACACCGGCGAGGTCATCCGCGCCCGCACCGGCGTGAACCTCAAGTTCACCATGCTCCCCACCGGCGCGGACGGCGACAACAAACTCGGATCGCTGGCCGCCGCGAACGACCTGCCGGACCTGTTCGAGATCCGCAACCGCAACCTCTTCTACCAGCTGATCCGCCAGGGACAGGTCGCGCCCGTGTCCAGCCTGCTGGCCCAGATGCCGCAGCGCACCAAAGCCCGCTACGGGAACGCCATGCGCAACGGCCTGGTGAACGAGAACGGGCAGATGTACGGCCTGCAGGAACCCGCCACGCTCAGCCGCCAGTACGGGATCATGATCCGGCAGGACTGGCTGGAGAAACTGAACCTGAAAGCCCCCACCACCCTCGACGAGTTCCTGAACGTCGCCCGCGCCTTCACCGAACGCGACCCGGACGGCAACGGCCGCAAGGACACCTTCGGCTACTGCGGCGTGATCGACTTCGACACCGCGGGCATCCTGCCCGGCCTGGGCCTGGGCAATCACTTCCAGTGGGTGTACGGCGCGTACGGCGTGCCCGGCACCTGGAACTACCGCGCGGGCGCCGCGTTCGCCGCGAACGTCCGCAACCCCAACTACCGCAAGGCCACCGAGTACGTCCGCAGACTCGTGGACGCCAAGGTGATGGACCCCGACTGGGCCACCATGAAACGCAGCGACCTGCGCAACCGCTGGCAGCAGGGCAAGTGCGGCCTGTTCTTCGAGAGTGTCGGCGGTCTGATCGCCGGGTTCAAGAACTTCGAGGCGAACAACCCCAAGGGTGACCTGCGCTTCGTGCCCGTCCCGAAAGGCCCGGCCGGGAGCCGCTCCATGGGCACCTTCGCGAACGCCGGGACGCTGCTGGTCGTGTCGAAGAAAGCCATGGACGCCGGGAAAGGCCCCGCCATCGCGAAATTCCTGGAATGGGCGAACAGCGGCGAGGGGTACTACCAGCTGGCCTTCGGGAAGAAAGGCGCGGACTACACCCTGGTCGGTGGGATTCCGACCGTCACGACCACCAACGTGAACGGCCGCCTGACGAACACGCAGCTGCGCTTCCTGGCGCTGAACGGGCAGGCGGCGGAACTCAAGGGCCGCTACGGCACCCTGAAGTTCGGGGACGGCCGCTCCGTGAACGTCTACAACCTGCTGATGGACACGCGCCGCACGAACAACTGGATCGACCGCAGCGGCGACCTCGTCGTGCCCGCCGCGCCCAACCAGGCCGACATCGACCGCTACATTTCCGAATCGCTCGTGCAGTTCGTCCTCGGACAGCGGCCCCTGAACGACGACAGCTGGAAGGCCTTCACGGACGGCCTGAACGGCCTGAACTTCGCCGGGTACGAGAAGAACGCCTACGCGGCCCTGAAAGCCGGGGGGTTCGTCAAGTGAGCGCCACCAGCCCGCACTTCCACACCATCCCGTCGGCCCCTGGCCTGCAGCCCCTGCAGGACGACTCCTGCACGCTGCTGGACTTCGCTAAGCTCAACCTGACCGCCGGGCAGAGCGTCAGCGGCGAATCCGGCGACCGCGAGCACCTCCTCGTCGCCCTGAGCGGCCGCGCCCACGTGCAGGTCGGCGACCACACCTTCGACTCGGTCGGGGGGCGCGCCAGCGTCTTCACCGGCCTCCCGCACAGCGTCTACATCCCACGCGGGCACACCTGGACCGTCACCGCCCACACCGACTTCCAGGGCGCCCTGCCGTCCGCGCCCAGCGACCTCGACACCGCCCCCTACGAGATCCGCCCCGACCAGGTCAACACCGGCCAGTGGGGCACCCTCAACTACGCCCGGCAGTTCCGCGAGATTCTCGTCGCCCCGAACGGCCTGCCCGCCAGTCGCCTGATCGTCGGGGAGACCCTCACGCCCAGCGGCCACTGGAGCACCTACCCCCCCCACCGCCACGAGGAGAACGCGGGCAGCGAGAAGTTCCACGAGGAGATGTACTACTTCCGCGTGTCCAGCCCCGAAGGGTGGGGCCTGACCCGCCACTACTCCCCGGAACGCGGGTACGACGATACACACACCGTCCGTGACGACACGCTGCTGGCCATCCCGCACGGGTACCACACGTACGTCAGCGCCCCCGGCTACGCCGGGTACTACCTGTGGTTCCTCGCCGGGGACGGCCGCACGCAGGGCGTGAAACTCGACCCGGACGTCGGCTGGGTGCAGAAGACCGTGGGGATGCTGTGAGCACGGTGCCTATGAGCACCAACCCCTTCGACCTGAGTGGCCGCGTGGCGCTGGTGACGGGCGGCGGCGTGGGCATCGGGCAGGCGCTGGCCGTGGCGCTCGCGCAGGCCGGAGCGGACGTCGCCATCAACACCCACACCCACCACGACGGCACGACCGGCACGCAGGTCCAGGCCGCCGGGCGACGCTTCGCCGCGTTTCAGGCCGACCTCAGCACCCAGAGCAGCAGCGACCTGAACACCCTGCTGGACCGCGTGGAAACGCAACTCGGGCCGGTGGACATCCTGGTGAACAACGCCGGGATCATCCGCCGCGACGACGCCCGCACCTTCAGCGACACCGACTGGGACGACGTGATCGCCCTGAACCAGACCGCCGTGTGGCGCCTGTGCCGCGCCGCCGGGGCCCGCATGCTGGAACGCGGGCACGGGAAGATCATCAACGTCGCCTCACTGCTGGCCTTCCAGGGCGGCATCCGCGTCCCCGCGTACGCCGCGAGCAAGCACGCCGTGGCGGGCCTCACGAAGGCCCTCGCGAACGAGTGGGCCTCGGGCGGCGTGAACGTGAACGCCCTCGCACCCGGCTACATCGCGACCGACAATACGGCCGCGCTGCGCGCCGACCCGGACCGCAGCCGCGCCATCCTGGACCGCATTCCCGCCGGACGCTGGGGCCGCCCCGAGGACCTTGCGCAGCCCGCCGTGTTCCTCGCGTCGCCCGCCAGCGACTACGTGAACGGGCACGTGCTGGTCGTGGACGGAGGCTGGCTTGCCCGCTGACGCGACACGGCCCGCGCAGCCCGACACGCTGACGGAGACGCTGCGCGCGGCGGGCGTGGTGGGCGTGCTGCGCGCCCCAGATGCGGAGGCCGCGGTGCACGCGGCCCGCGCCGCCGCGCGCGGCGGCCTGCGCGTGCTGGAACTGACCTTCACGACGCCCGGCGTCACCGACGCCCTGCGCACCCTGCGGGCCGAGCTGAGCGGCGTGACCGTCGGCGTCGGCACGGTCCTGACCGCCGCGCAGGGCCGCGAGGCTGTTGACGCCGGAGCGGCGTTCCTCGTCAGTCCCCATCTGGACGACGACCTGTTGCGGGAGGCGCAGACCCTGGGCGTGCCGTACCTGCCGGGCGTGCTGACGCCCAGCGAGGCCGTGCGGGCCGGGCAACTGGGCGCACGGGTGCTGAAGGTGTTCCCGGCGGCCAGCGCGGGCGGTCCCGGCTTCATCCGCGACCTGCGCGGCCCGCTGCCGGACCTGCAGGTCATGGCGACGGGGGGCGTGCGCCCGCACGAGGTGCCCGCCTACCGCGACGCCGGGGCGCTCGCCGTGGGTCTGGGCGGGCACCTGTTCCCCGCCCGGGCCGTGCAGGACGGCAACTGGGACGCCGTGGAGGCCGCCACCCGCGCCGCCCTGCGCGAGGCAGGGCTGCCGCTGTGATTGGTGCTGCGACGGACACTGCGACCCACCCGGAACGGTCCCTGGACCTGATCGCACTCGGGGAGTGCATGGTCGAACTGCGCGCCGACGGCCCGCTTGGGGACGCCCCGCACCTGACCCGCGCCTGCGGCGGGGACACCCTCAACGCGCTGGTGAGTGCCGCCCGGCTCGGGAGCCGCTGTGGGTTCATCAGCCGCGTCGGGAACGACCCGTTCGGCCACGGACTGCGGCGCGCGTGGCAGGCCGAGGGGATCGACGTGACGCACGCGCCGCTGGTGGACGGCGAGAACGGCGTGTACTTCATCTCACTGCACGCGGACGGCGAGCGCGAGTTCACGTACCGCCGCGCGGACAGCGCCGCTACTCAGCTGAGCCCGGCGGACGTGGACGCCACGTACGTCGCCGCCAGCGGGACGCTGCTGCTGTCGGGGATCACGCAGGCGATCAGCGGTTCGGCGCAGGCTGCCACCCGGCACGCCGCGCAGCTTGCCCGCCAGTGCGGCACGCGCGTCGCGTTCGACCCGAACCACCGACCGCGCCTGTGGGCCGCGCGTGGGGGCCTGGACGCGGCCCGCGCCGCCCTGCACGAGGTGCTGCCCTGCGTGGACCTGCTGCTGCCGAGCTTCCCGGCGGACGCCGCACTGCTGGAGCACATCCCATCGGATGCGCCCGGCACCGCAAGGGCTTTTGCGGCGCTGGGCGTGACCGTGGCTCTCAAGGACGGCCCGCACGGCGCGTGGCTGTGCGAGCCCGGCGGCGAGCCCCTGCATGTGCCCGCCCCGCCCGTCGCGGACGTGCTGGATACCACGGGTGCCGGGGACGCCTGGAACGGCGCGTTCCTGCACGCCCTGACCCGCGCCCAGCCGCCAGAACAGGCCGCCCGCACGGCGCACGCCAGTGCCGCGCACGTCATCCGCCACCGGGGCGCCCTGCCGCCCCCCCTTCCTCTCACGCCCCGCCACCCGGAGACTGCATGACCGATACCGCCCCCACCCCGCCCGCCCTGACCCTGGGCGCCGACTGGTCCCCCGCCGAACCCGGCGTGACCCGCAAACTCGTCGCGCGCGGGCAGCAACTCATGGCCATGCAGGTCCGCTTCGAGCGCGGCGCGCGCGGGTACCGCCACGAGCACCCGCACGAGCAACTGACCCTGGTCCTGTCCGGCACCTTCGAGTTCGTGCTGGGCGACACCCGCCACACCCTGCGCGCCGGGGACAGCCTCAGCATTCCCGGCGGCGTGCCGCACGAGGCGCTCGCCGTCAGCGCCGGGGAACTGCTCGACATGTTCACCCCGGTCCGCGAGGACCTCGTCGGCCCCTGACCCCACCCCCCCACTCCTGCACCCGAGGCTTCCCGTGCCCAAAGGCCAGCTCCGCTTCCTGACGCCCCACACCTTCACCGACCCGGACACCGGCGCGGCCGTCACGCGCCTCACGCCGCCCGACGTCACCTGCCACCGCACGTACTTCTACCAGCGCTGCTTCACGCAGTCGGGCGACCGGCTGCTGTTCGGCGGCCTGTTCGACGGCGACTGGAACCTCTACCTGCTGGACCTGAGCAGCGGGGAGGCCCGGCAGCTGACCGAGGGCAGCGGCGACAACACCTTCGGCGCGTTCCTGAGCCCCGACGACCGCGCCGCGTACTACGTCAAGGGCGGGCGCGAACTGCGCCGCGTGCACCTGGACTCCCTGCGCGAGGACGTCGTGTACACCGTCCCGGACGGCCAGCGCGGCTACGGCACCTGGGTGGCGAACAGCGCGGGCACGCACATGGTCGGCATCGAGGTCGCCGAGGGGGACCTGCTGCCGCTCGACACCTGGGCAGGCTTCCGCGATACCTTCTTCCGGAACCCCCGCTGCCGCCTGATCGTCATCGACCTGCGCAGCGGGCACGCGCAGGTCATCCATCAGGAGGCCCGCTGGCTGGGTCACCCCATGTACCGGCCCGACCCACCCGGCGGCGGCCCGGCGGGCGGGCGCGCCCCCACCGTCGCGTACTGCCACGAGGGACCGCACGACCTCGTGCAGCGGCGCATGTGGCTGATCGACGAGGACGGGCGGAACCCGCGCGCCGTGCGCCCGCACGTACCCGGCGAGTCCTGCACGCACGAATTCTGGGTCCCCGACGGCTCCCGGCTGATCTACGTGCTGTACCGCGCCGGGCAGCGCGAGCGGCTGATCTGCGCCGCCGACCCCGACACCCTGACGAACGAGACGCTGATGCCCATGCCGCCCTGCTCGCACCTGATGAGCAACGCGGACGGCTCCCTGCTTGTCGGGGACGGCAGCGGCCCCCCCGAGGACGTCGCCGACGCGGCCGCGCACCAGTTCGACCCGGACCCGTTCCTGCACCTGTTCGACCTGCGCGCCCGCACCAGCCGTCCCCTGGCGGGCCACCACTCGTCGTGGCGGGTCCACCTGGGCAGCCGGCAGGTCACGCACCCCCACCCGTCCTTCACGCCGGACGAGCAGGCCGTGCTGTTTACCAGCGACATGCACGGCGAACCCGCGCTGTACCTCGCCCGCATCGGTCCCTGAACGCCGCGGGCGAGGTGGATCAGGTCAGTGCCGCGTCCGGTCCGCGTGCCGGTCCCGCAGCGCGCAGCCTTCGGCGGTCCACACGCCGAGCAGGGGCGTGCGGGCCGTTTCGGGCAGGTGCGGCAGCAGGTCGTGTTCGGTCAGGTGCAGCAGGTACGCCAGGGCGTCACGGGCGGCCTGCGGCCCCTGCGCGAGCGCCTCGGGCGTCACGGTGACCATCCCGGCCCGGCGGCGTCCGTACGTGACGCGGACGTGGAACGTCAGCCCCGGGGCGGGTTCGGTGGTCATGAAGCAGGTGAGCGTGCAGCCGGGCCGTGTGGGTCGCGGGGCGCGGCGCAGGCAGGTCCGCCCGAGCTGGAGGTGCTGTTCGGGGGACGGAAGCGGTGGGTGCGCGGGGACGGTCATGCGGGGCTCCAGGGGTCGTCGAGTGCCCCCCACCGTCGGGCAGGGGGCAGGAGGGACTCAGGGCTGGCGGGGCGTCAGGACAGGTTCGACAGGGCAGGTTCGGGGGTCAGCGGCAGTCGCGGACGTTCAGGCGGGCCTGGGCGGGGTCGGCGCTGCGGGTCAGGAACGCGCGGGTGTTGTCCGTGAGGATCTGCCGGGCGCCGAGGCTGGCGGCCTGCAGGTCCTGCTCGCGCAGCGCCAGGGCGCTGAGGTCCGGCTGGGCGACGCACAGCGCGCCGCGCTGCACCTTCAGGGTCTTGCCCGGGGCAGTCGGGACCGGGACGGTGCTGGCCTCGCCGGGCAGCGGCAGGGCCGCGCAGTCGCTCTTCTTCGCGGTGGGCAGGTTGCCGGTCAGGAAGTACTCGGTGATGGGCGTGTCCACGCAGGCGGTGCCGTAGGGGAACGCGGCGTGCTGCGGTTCGTCGTCGATGAAGATCATCTTCGCGCCGGGCGTGCTGTTCAGGGCATTCAGGGCGCCTTCCTGCGCGGTGGCGGGGTCGAGTTCGTTCTGGAGCATCAGCAGGGGCGGCATGTTCGCGGGAATGGCGGGCTGAGCGACGCTGGGGCCGCCCTTCCACTGGTAGCAGGCGTTGGCGACCGACGCCCCGCCGAGCAGCGGGTACGCCCGGGCTTCCTGCTCGTCGCGGGCGCGGACGGCCTTCAGGTCGGCACTCCAGGGCGTGTCGTTGCAGGTGACGGCGGTGAACACCGAGGAGGACGCGTCGAGTTCCACCGGGGCGGGGGCCGCGCCGCGCAGGTCCTCGCGCACCTGGATGAGGTTCAGGGCGACGCCGAGCGCTTCCTCGTTCCCGGCCTCGTCCGGCAGGTACGTCTGCTGCGCGGCGAGGGCGCTCAGCTCGTCCGGGCCTGCCTGCGGGTTGGCCTGGATCAGGGCGCTGACGGTCACGGCGGCGCGCAGGATCACGCCGATCAGGGGCAGGTCGTCGCGGCCGTACATGAACTGCGCGATGTACCGGCTGGTGATGGCGCGCAGGTCGGCGTCCAGGCCGTTCTGCGCGGCGTACACGGCCGCGCCGGACTGACCCAGCCCGAAGTACGCGTGCTGCCGCGCCAGGTACGGGGCGACCGAGTCGCGGAAGTCCCGTTCGAAGGCCATGGGCTGGTACCCGAAGGTCTCCTCGAAGGGCGCGTTGAAGGAGGTGTTCCCGTCGAGCAGCATGCGGCCGGTGTGCTGCGGGAACAGCTTGGCGTACCAGGAGCCGAGCCAGGTGCCGTAGGAGTACCCGATGTAGTTCAGTTTCTGGTCGCCCATCAGTTGCCGCGCGAGGTTCAGGTCGCGGGCGGTGGCGTCGGTGTTGATGAAGGGGGTCAGGGGGTTCTTCTGGCAGGCCAGCGCGACGAGTTTGCCCTCGCGGAGCATGGCCTGGACGTTCTTCTCGCTGCGGTCGGTGGCGGGGGGGCGGATGGGGTCGCTCAGTTCGTTCGTGCCGCAGTTCAGGCGGCTGCTGGCGCCCACGCCGCGCGGGGAGAAGCCGATCAGGTCGAACTGCTCGGTCATGGTCTTCAGGTTCGCGGCGGCCGGGGTCTTCACGCCGCCCCTGGACCACAGGTACCCGTAGATGGGCGCGAACGCCAGGCCGTCCCCGCCGGGACCGCCGGGGTTGAAGAAGATCGCGCCCTGGCGCTTGGCGCTGTCGGCGGCGGCGAAGCGGATCAGGGACACGCTGGCCTTCCCGGCGGCGGGGCGGTTCCAGTCCAGGGGGACGCTCAGGTCGGCGCAGCTCAGGCGCGCGCTGATCTGCGTGAACAGGCGGCTCTGGTCACTGCCGAGGATGGTGGGGTCGCACGCGGCCCAGGTCAGCGTCTGCCCGGTGAAGGGTTTCAGGGCGTCCGCTTCGGGGGTCTGGGGGGGCTTGCAGGCGACGAGGCTGGTGGTCAGGGCGAGCAGCGCGGCGGCGCCGGTGGCCGCGCGGGCGGGTCGGGTGGTCATGGGGGTCTCCTCGGAGTTGGGCTGGTGTGGGGGCAGTGGGCGGGCAGTGGGGGCGGTGTGCAGGCGCGGCGCCGTCCGGGACCGCGCTTCACATGTTCATCAGACTGTTCTCACGGTACGCAGCCATGCGGGCGGCTGGCATCCGCGTGAAGAGGTAGGGCGGGTATCACTTTCGACATACGCCCTGTGGCCCGCGCGCCCGCCCCGCCCTGGGCACTAGACTGCCCAGTCGTGTGCCGCTCCGCCCCTCACCGCCGATGCTGAGTGCGTTCCTGCGCCGCAGCGACGTGCGGGCGTTCCTGCGCCGCCCGCGCGTGACGCCCGTCGTGGTGTTCGCCGCTCTGGGCATCCTGACGACGTTCCTGCGCAGCCTCGTGATCAACCCCGGCGAGGACCCGACCCTGCCCCTCCAGAGTCCGGCCAGTGTGGCCGCGCGCGCGGCGCTGGCGGCGGCGTGGTTCGCCCTGACGCTGTGGGCGGTCCGGCCGGGCACGCGGGGCCGACTGGAGACGGCCGCGCTGTGGGCGGCGGCGGCCGCCGTGACCGTGCTGGTCGTGTGGGCGGACCGTCCGGCGGCCGCGCTGCTGGTCACGCCGGTCGTCGCGCGCTACTGGCTGAGCCTGAAGGGCACCCTGGCGCTGTTCGCGGCGCTGTTCGTGGCGAGCATCGTGATCTACCTGCTGATCCCGCCACTGGCGACGCTGGGCAGCCCCGAGGAGTGGCTGGGCCTGCTGGGCCTGGTCGTGCTGACGCTGACGCAGGGGGGCTTCACGTACGCCGCGTTCGAGTTCATGCTGCGCCACGAGGACCAGCAGGTCACGCTGCGCCGCGCGTACCGCGAGCTGCGCGGGCTGCGGGCGGTGGAACTCCAGCACGCGGCGCTGCAGGAACGCACGCACCTGTCGCGTGAACTGCACGACACGCTCGGCCATCAGCTGACCGCGCTGCGGCTCGAGGCGCAGCGCGTCCGGAAACTGCAGCAGCGCGACCCGCTCGACCCGCGCATCCAGGCGGCGCTGGACAACGTCATGGCGCGCAGCGGCGAGGCGCTCGGGGGCCTGCAGCAGGTCGTGTCCACCCTGAAACCCCCGGACCTGGACGGCTCGCTGGGCGAGGCGCTGCGCGACCTCACCCGCACCTGGCCCGGCGAGGCGCACCTGCGCACGGACGGCGTGCGCGGCGAGTGGCCCTCGGCGCACAACCTCACGGTGTACCGGGCGCTGCAGGAGGCCCTCACGAACGCGCACAAGCACGCTCCGGACTGCCCGGTCACGGCCCGGCTCACGCAGGGGGACCACATCGAACTGACCGTGAGCAACCCGCGCCTGCCGGGCCTGCCGCCCGGGCCGCCGTCAGGCCGCGCGGGGCTGAGTGGCCTGCGCGCCCGCGCGGAGGAACTCGGCGGGACGCTGCGCGTCCGGGACGGCGCGGACACCTTCGAACTGACCCTGACGCTCCCGCTGCCCGGTGACCCCGCGTGACGCCGCTGCGGGTGCTGATCGTGGACGACCAGCCGCTCGTGCGGCAGGGACTGGCGTCGCTGCTGGACCTCGAGGACGACGTGCAGGTGGTCGCGCAGGCCGAGCACGGCGCCCGCGCGCTGGAACTCGCGCAGGCGCTGAACCCGGACGTGATCCTGATGGACGTCCGCATGCCGGTCATGGACGGCGTGAGCGCCACCGCCGAACTGCGCCGCCGGGGCGGGCCGCCCGTGGTGCTGCTCACGACCTTCGAGGAGGTCGAGGACATGACCGGCGGCCTGAATGCCGGGGCGCGCGGGTACCTGTTCAAGAGCGCCGAGATCGAGGAGATCCTCAGCGCGCTGCAGCGCGTCCACCGGGGCGAGCAGGTCATCCACCCGCGCGTGGCGCAGCTGCTCGCGCAGCACCTCACGCGGACGCCGCCAGCGGCGCGGAGCTTCCATCCGCAGCGCAGCGGCGTGAGCAGTGAGACCGACGGGGGCCGGTTCAGCCGCCCGCGCGAGAGCGTGCTGACCGAGCGGGAGGTGCAGGTCGTGCGCGCCCTGGCCGCCGGGCACCCCAACAAGCGCATCGCCAGCCAGATGGGCATCAGCGAGGGCACCGTGAAGGTGCACGTCAGTAGCATCCTGGGGAAACTGAACGCCGGGAACCGCACCGAGGCGGTGCGCCGCGCCACCGACCTCGGCCTGCTCGGCGACGCGTTCCGCTGAGTACCGACCGGGAGGTCCGGGCGAATGGGAGGTTTTCGCGCGGCCCCACCCGGACGCGGGGGTAAGCTGGGCAGGTGACCACCGTGACCCCGGCGCCCCAGGCCCTGCTGCTGCGGGTCGGCGAGGCGCGGTTCCTGCTGCCGCTGGACCGGGTGGAGCGCCTGTACCCGATGGTGCACCTGCCACCCGGACCGCCGCGGGTGCACCTGCGCGGCGAGACGCTGCCGGTCCACGACCCGCGCGCCGCGTGGGGACAGCCGCCCGGCGTGCCGCACGCCTCTCAGCGGCTGGTGCTCGTGCGGTCCCCCGAGCGGGAGGCGTGGTGGGTGGACGAGGCCGGGCCGGTCGTGGACGTCACGCCTCACGGACCGGCGGTGCTGGACGGTCAGGTGGTGAGCGTCCTGTGGTGAAGTTCGACGAGCTGCTCGAACGCACGGCGGGCCTGCGCTGGAACGCGCCGCTGGAGCGGCTGGCCGGGACGCGCCTGCAGCGGCTGGCGGCGCCGCACGGGTCGCTGGCGGACCTGGCGCGGCTGGCGGAGGCCCGCGCGGACGTCGCGGCGGACGTCGCGGCGGCGTTCACGGTCGGCGAGACGTGGTTCCACCGCTTCGGGGAGCAGCTGGACGCCGCGGCGCTGGCCCTGCGCGCCCTGGACCGCCCGGCGCGCCTGTGGAGTGCCGGGTGTTCCACGGGCGAGGAGGCGTACGCGCTGCTCGGCGCGTGCCTGCGCGCCGGAGTGGACGCGCGGGTGCTCGGCACGGACCTGAACCCGGACTCGGTGGCGGCCGCGGCGGGGGGCGTGTACCCGCTGCGGGCGTTGCGGGACGCGCCGCCGGACCGGGTGTCGCGGGTGTTCACGCTGGACGGGCAGGCGAACGTCCGGCCGGAGGTGCGGGCGCGGGCGCAGTTCCGGGTGCAGAACCTGCTGCGGCCCGCACTGGACGCCGGGTTCGACGTGATCGCCTGCCGGAACGTGCTGATCTACTTCACGCCCGGCGCGGCGCAGCAGGTCTGCGAGCACCTGATCGCGGCCCTGGCCCCGGGGGGCCTGCTGCTGCTCGCGCCGAGCGACCCGCGCCCGCCGGTCACGGAGACCCTGGAGCAGGTGCGCGTGGGCGGGACGGTACTGCTGCGCCGCCCGGCGGACTGGCGGCCCGACGTGGTTGCCGGATCTGGCGCGGCCCGCCCGGCCCCCAGCGGCCCAGGTCCGGGGTCATCCGCGTGGACGCCGAACAGCGCACGCCAGACCACCGCTGGCCCGACCACCGCTGATCCGAACGCCGCTGGACCGGACACGGCACGCCGCACCGGGGCGCCCGGCGTCGCGACAGACCCCGGCGCACCGGATCTGGCGCGGGCGCGGCAGCGGGCGTTCGTGTCCCCGCACGACCCGGCGGCGCAGCTGGACCTCGCCGCGGCGTTCCTGCAGGCGCGGCAGGGCGCGCGGGCCGCCGCGACCCTGCGCGGCGCCGAGGCGCTCATCGCGGCGCGCGGGGACTCCTGGGAGGCGGCGCACCTGCGGGCGCGGGCCGCGCAGCTCCGCCACGCGCTCGGCGCGGACGGTGCTCAGTGAGCCGCCTGGAGGAGCGGGCCGCCACGCTCGCCACGCCGCTGCGCCCGCAACGGCCCGACGTGGACGCCGTGCTCGTCACGGTGCGCGGGGAGACGTTCGCCGCGCCGCTGCGGCAACTGCGGGCGGTCCTCCCGGCGGCCATCACGCCGCTCCCCCTGAGCGCTCCGCACGTCGCGGGCGTGCAGACGGTGCGGGGCAGTCTGGTGGGCGTGGTGCGGGCCGACGCGCTGCTGACCGGTCAGCCCGGCGGGGCGCCCGGCCCGCTCGCGCGGGTGCTGCTGGCCGCCACTCAGCCCGAACCGTGCGGCGTCCTGGTGGACGCCGTCGGGGACCTCGTGTGGGTGGGTGAGCCGGTCGCGCCCGCCACGTTCGGGACGCCCGGCGTGCGGGGCCGCACCGGGAGCGGCGTGGCCTGCCTGGACCTCGACGCACTCGTGCGGCACCTGCCGCCGGCGTGGCCCGCGCGGCCACCGGACTCCGGATGACGACCCCGTCTTCCCTGACCGCTGTGCCCAACCTGACCGCTGTGCCCATCCTGACCACCGTTCCTCTCTTGACCGTCTGCCCCCTGGAGTGCCCATGCCGATCCGCCTGAAACTCGCCGGTGTTCTCCTGCTGCTGCTGCTGCCCCTGCTGGTCACGGGCGTGATCTCCGTCCAGGCGCTCGACGCGGCCGCCAGGACGAGCGCCGACCTGAACCGCGGCCTGACGCAGGCCCGCACGCTGACCAACCTGCGGGCCGCCACGAACCGCGTGACGCTGCTGAGCGCCGAGGCGCTGCTCGTGCCCGGCGGCGCGTGGCTGGACGTGCAGGACGCCCGCAACGACGCCCTGCAGGAACTCGCGGCGCTGCCCGACAGCGCCCGCCTGACCGCCGTGCGGCAGGACTGGACGGCCTTCGACCGGGAACTGAGCCTGATCCTGGACACCTCGGCGCCGCGCGCCGCGACGCTGCGGCGCTTCGAGCGGAACTTCGAACCGGCCCGGCAGCAGTTCGGGCGGTCCGTGAACAGCTACCTCGACGCGCAGGAGGCCGCGCTGGGCGCCGAGCAGGTGGCCCTGGCGGCGGACCTGCGGCGCGCCCACACGACCGTCCTGCTGACCGGACTGGTCGGGGGTCTGCTGGCCGTGCTGGCCGCGTGGTGGATCGTGCGGCGGCTGGTGCACGCCGTCGAGACGGTGGAACGCTCGGTGGGTCGCCTCGCGGACGGGTACCTGGACGACGTGCCGGGCGGGGACAGCCGCGACGAGGTGGGCCGCATGCTGCGCGCCCTGGGGCGACTGGTGGCGCACGAGCGGCAACTGGTCGGGACCATGGACCTGCTCAGCCGGGGCGAGCCGCAACCGGACCTGCCCCTGCGGCACGACGGGGACACCCTGAGTCTCGCCGTGCAGAACCTCAACCGGCACGCGCAGGAGACGGCGTCCGCCGCGCTGGCCGTCGCGGGCGGCAACCTCGCGCAGGAGGTGCCGCTGCGCTCGGACCGCGACGCGCTGGGCGGGGCGCTGCGGGACATGATCGCGCAGCTGCGCGCCTTCGCGCTGCAGAGTCAGGACGCCAGCGCGCAGCTGAGCCTCGCCAGTCAGAGCCTCGTGGCGGCCACCGCGCAGCAGAGCACCAGCGTGCACCAGCAGTCCGCCGCGATCGCCGAGACGACCGCCGCCGTCGAGGAGGTCCGCACGACCAGCCGTCACGCCGTGGACCTCGCCGGGCGCGTGTCCCGGCAGGCGGACGCCGCGCGGGTCGTGGCCGAGCAGGGCGTGCAGGCCACCCGCGACGCCGGGCAGGGCATGCACGCCCTGCAGGGCCGCGTGGACGACATCGCGCAGAACATGCTGCACCTCTCGCGGCACTCGCGGCAGATCAGCGAGATCGTCGAGACGGTCAGTGAACTGGCCGACCAGTCGAACCTGCTCGCGCTGAACGCCGCCATCGAGGCCAACCGCGCCGGGGAGCACGGGCGGGGCTTCGCGGTGGTCGCGCAGGAGATCCGCACGCTGGCCGAGCAGTCCAAGGAGGCCGCCGGGCAGATCCGCCGCACGCTGGAGGACGCGCAGCACGCCACGAACGCCGCCGTGCTCGCCACCGAGGAGGGCAGCAAGCAGGCGCAGGTGGGCACGGCCCTGATCGACCGGGCCGGGCAGACCATCGGGGAGCTCGCGCGGGTGAACGACGACGCGGCCCGCATGGCCTCACAGATCGCCGAGGCGGTCGAGCAGCACGCGCTGAGCATGGAGCAGATCGCGGTCGCCATGAACGACATCAACGAGGCGACCGCGCAGCACCTGAACGTCACGCAGGACAACCAGCAGATCGCCCGGCGCCTGCAGGCCCTCGTGACCGACCTGAACGGGCATGCCGGACGCTACCGCACCTGACCTCGCCCGGGCGCTGCGCGACGAACTGCGCGCCGCGCAGCCGGACCTCGCGGCGGGGGGCGCGGCGGCGGCCCGCGCGCTGCACTCCCTGCACGCCGCCGCCGCGGTCGCCGGGGACGAGGCGCTGCGCGGCGCCCTGCGGACCGCGCAGGCCCTGCACGACACCGCGCCCGGCCCGGAGACGCTGCAGGCCGAGTTGCGGCGGCTGGGCCTGCTGCCCCCGGAGACGCAGCCTGCCGACACGCCCGGTCCACAGAAGTCCGATTCAGACACGCCCAAACCAGACAGTCCCAGTCCAGACAGTTCCAGTCCTGACGCCGCCCCTGGCCTGCACAGCCCGGACCCCCCGGCGACCGTGCGGGTGGACGTGCGCAAACTCGACGCGCTGCTGGCGCTGGCGGGGGAACTCACGAGCGCGCGGCTGCAGCTGAACGAACGGCTGGGCCGCGCCCGCAGCGGCGAGGGCGGCGCGTGGCGGGACGTGCGCGCGGCGCAGCAGACCCTGGCGACCCTGACCGACGACCTGGCGCGCGAGGTGCTCGCCGCGCGGCTCGAACCGGCGCGGCCGTTCCTGCAGTCCTTCGAGCGGGCCGCGCGCGACGCCGCCCGGCAGGCCGGGAAACGCGCGCGGCTGCACGTGGACGCGGCGGACGCGGAACTCGACCGGCACGCCATGGACCGCCTGCGCAGCCCGCTGCTGCACCTGATCCGCAACGCTGTCGATCACGGCATCGACCTGCCGGGCGCGCGCGCGGCGCGCGGCGTGGACGACACGGGCACCGTCACCCTGTCCGCGTACAGCGCCGCCGGGCAGGTCACCGTGACCGTCCACGACGACGGGCCCGGCGTGGACTACGCCGAGATCGCCCGCGCCGCGGGCCGCCCGTACGCGCGGGGCGACGCGGCGCTGGACGCCGAACTGACCGAGCTGCTGTTCACGCCGGGCTTCACGTCCCGGCAGGAGGTCACGGACCTGTCGGGGCGCGGCGTGGGGCTGGACGTGGTCCGCACGCAGGCGCGCGCGCTGGGCGGCGACGTCTCGCTGCGCAGCGGGCCGCGCGGCACGACCGTCACGGTGCAGTTTCCGCTGACGCTCGCCACGACCCGCGTGGCGGTGGTGCGCGCCTCCGGGCAGCTGCTGGGCGTCCCGGTGCGCTGGGTGGACCGCGCCGGGCGCGCCCAGGTGCACCCGCACGAGGGCCGCCCCGCCGTGCGGATCGGGGGGCGGGTCGTGCCCGCCGCGTCGCTGGCGGGCGCGCTGAACCTCGGGGCGTCACGGGACGGCGCGTACCTGCTCGTCCGGCAGGGCGAGGCGCACCTGGCGCTGCTGGTGGACGCCCTGGTGGGCGAGGAGGAACTCGTGATCAAGCCGCTGGCGTTCCCCCTGGCGGGCGCCCCGCACCTGGAGGGCGCCGCGCAGCTGCCCGACGGGCAGATCGTGCCGGTCCTGAACGTCCGCGCGCTGCGCCCGCCCGCCGTGAGCGCCGAGGCGGCCCCGCTGCGCGCCCCGCGGGTGCTGCTGGCCGAGGACACGGCGGTCACGCGGCAGCTGCTGCGCGGCATCCTGAGCGGCGCGGGCTTCGAGGTGACGGCCGTGGAGAACGGCGCGCTCGCGTGGGAGGCGGCGCTGCGCGGCGCGCCGGACCTGCTGCTGACCGACGTGGAGATGCCGCAGCTGGGCGGCCTGGACCTGACGCGGCAGGTGCGGGCGCATCCGCAGCTGCAGCACCTGCCGGTGGTGCTGCTCACGTCCCTGGCCCGCCCGGAGGACCGCGAGCAGGGCGCCGAGGCGGGCGCGGACGCGTACCTCGTCAAGGGTGAATTCGACGAGGCGGCGCTGCTCGCCACGCTGAGGCGGCTGCTGTGACGCTCGTGGCGCTGCTTGCCCCGGCGGACCTCGGGCTGGCGCGGGTCCTGCCGTCCCCGCGGCGGCTGTGCACGTCGCAGGCGGCGGCCCTGGCGGAACTGCGCCGCGCGCCGCCCGGCGCGACGCTGCTCGTCGTGAATCCCCCCCCGACCTGGACTGGGCGGCGCTGCGCGAGACGCTGCGGCCCCTGCGAACCCGCCTGATCGTCACCGGGGCGCGGCCCCCACCGCCGGGCGTGCGGTACGCGGCGACGCTGGAGGGCGCGCTGCCGCTGCTGCCGCCCCGCGCCGCGCTGCCCACGGCCCCCTCCGACGGACCGGCCCCGGCCGAGACGCCCGCCGTGACCCTGACGCTGATCGGCGCGAGTACCGGCGGGCCGCGCGTCCTGCAGGAACTGCTGAGCGGCTGGCAGCCGCGCGGGGCGGTCGTGATCGCGCAGCACCTCTCCGAGGGGTTCAGTGACAACCTCACGCAGTGGCTCGGGACGCTCACGCCGGCCCCGGTGCTGAGCCCCACGCCGGGCGAGACGCTGCGCCCCGGAACGATCACGGTCGTCTCGGGCACGCACGTCACGCTGCAGGGGGACACGCTGAGCCTGCAGCCGGGCCAGCCGGGCCGCGAGTACCTGCCGTCCATCGACCGACTGTTCCTCTCGGCGCTGTCCTGGCGCGGCGCGCTGAACGCCATGCTGCTCAGCGGCATGGGGGACGACGGGGCCGCCGGGCTGGCCGCGCTGCACGCCGCCGGGGCGCGCAGCGCCGTGCAGGACCCGGCCAGCGCCACCGTGCCGTCCATGCCCGCGCAGGCCCTGACGCGCGTGAATCCGGGCGTGCTGGCCGCCCCGCGCGGCCTGCGGGCCTTCCTGGAGCGGCACGCGTGACCGGCGACGCGCACGACTTCGTCCCGCTGTTCGCCGAGGAGGCCCGCGCGCAGCTCGACACGCTCGACGCGGCCCTGCACCACCTGGAGGACCACGCGGGCGAACCGGCACCCGGCAGCGGCGAGGGCGCGGCCATCCGCGCGGCGTTCCAGGCGGCGCATTCCATCAAGGGCGGCGCGGCCATGCTCGACCTGCGGGGCGTGCAGCTGCTCATGAGCGCGCTGGAGGACCTGCTCGCGCACCTGCGCGCGGGCCGCGCCGCGCCGCCCGGCTGGCTGAGCGCCGCCTTCCACGCCCGCGACCGCCTGATCCGGCAGCTTGAAGACCTCTCCCCCGGCGCGCCCGCCCACCCCGACGACGAAACGGCCGCGCAGGCGCTGCGGGACCTCCTCGGTGTCCCCGGCAGCCCGGCCCCACGGGGCGCCCAGCACCCGCAGGCCGGACACGGCGCCGCGCCGGACCAACCGGCCCGCAGCGCCGATCAGCCCAGCGCCGATCAGCCCAGCGCCGATCAGCCCAGCGCCGATCAGCCCAGCACGCCCGCCCCTGCCCCGCCACGCGCGGTCGTGATGGACGTCAGTGCCCTGAGCCGCGACGCCCTCGCCGCGCACCTGCGGCGCCTGGGGTACGACGTCCACACCCACGCGCAGGTCCCCGCACCCGTCCCGGCGACCCTGGTGCTGCTCTCGGCCACGTTCCTGAACGCCGCGCTGCGCGCCGGGTGGCCCCCCGGCACCCTGCACGTCCTCAGCGAGGACCCGGACGCCCGCGCCGACGCCCGCGCGCGGGGCCTGCACGCCAGCGGCCGCCCCACGCACGACGCCCCCACCTCCACCCTGCCCGGCCATTGGACGCCGACCCCCACGGACCCCCAATGAATATCCTCGTCATCGACGACAGCGCCCTGATCCGCGCGATCCTCACCCGCACCCTCTCCCCCATCGGCGCCGTGCACGCCCCCGGCGACCTGCAGGGCGCCCGCGACCTCCTGGGCTTCCGCAGCGGCGCGTGCGACATGGACGTCGTCCTGCTGGACCTGGAAATGCCGGAACTGGACGGCCTGAGCTTCCTGCGGGACCTGCGCGCCCAGCCGCACCTCGCGGACCTGAGCGTCATCATGGTCACCAGCACCCAGGAAACCGAACGGCTCGACGACGCGTTCGCGGCGGGCGCCAACGACTACGTCACCAAACCCGCCCACGACAACGTCCTGCGCGCCCGCACCCTGAACGCCGCCCGGCTGACCCGCGCGCTGCGCGCCGCGAAGGACCGCGAACGTGACCTCGCGGCCGCGAACGCCCAGCTCGCGCACCTGTCCCTGACCGACGCGCTGACCGGACTCGCCAACCGCCGCGCCTTCGACACGCAGTACGAGCAGGCACTCGCCCTCGCGCAGCGCAGCGCGCGGCCCACCACGCTGATCATGGCCGACATCGACCACTTCAAACGCTACAACGACGCCCTCGGACACCCCGCCGGGGACGAGTGCCTGCGCCGCGTGGCGGACGTCCTGCGCGCGAGCTGCCAGCGCCGCACCGACCTCGCCTCCCGCTACGGCGGCGAGGAATTCGCGCTGCTGCTCCTCGACACCGACCCGCGCGGCGCGCACGAGGTCGCCGGGCGCATCCACGCGGCCCTCGAGGCGGCCGCCATCCCCCACCCGGACCATCCGCTCGGGCGCGTCACGCTGAGCCTGGGCCTCGCCAGCACCGCCGCGCCGGACCTCAAGGACGCCGCCGACGAGGCCCTGTACCGCGCCAAGGCGCGGGGACGCAACCGCACCGAGGAATGGTGACGCGCCGGGCCGCAGAAGGCGACTGAACGCAGGCGGGACACGCGCAGATCGGCGCGCCCGGCACGCTCCCCCGTGCCATGCTCCGGCATGACCGACACCGAAGCGGCCTTCCTGCACCGCCTCGAACACGCCCCGCTGTCTACCGCACTCCATGCCCTACGCCGCGCCCCGCACCTGTCCCCGGCCGCCCTGAACGTCATCGCCCACCGCGCCGACCTGCTGCGGAGCGTGACACTCCCCTTTGAAACGTCCCTCCCCCTGGCCGACCTGTGGGACGAGGCGATCCGGCACGACCGCCGCCAGGAACAGGAACTCATCCTGCTGCTGCGCTTCACGCCGGAACTCGAGGTCCACTTCACGCCCCGCCAACTGGCCCGATATAGCTCGGACATTGAGCGCCTGATCGAACTGGCGGGCGACCCCGACCCCAAAGTCATCGAGGCGCTGTTCGAGCACGAGGCCCTGTTTCCCCGCGACCCGCACCACGGGTTCAGCGCACCCCCGTGGGCCGAGCCCGTCACGCCAGCCTGGAGCACACCAGCCTTCACGGTGCGGCCCACCCCGGAGCAGTGGCGGCGCCTCGCCGACCGGCTGCTCGACAACCCGGCCCTCGACTCCCTGAACCCGTCCCCGCTCCTGCGCTGGCTGTTCCTCTTGCCGGAGCCATACGATCCACGGGTGCTGCTCGAACGGCCCCACCTGCGTCTCGCCACCGCAGGACACTGGTGCACGCCCCCCGCCCTCCGCGGCGTGCTGTTCGACGAGGCGATGAGCACGCGGGACCTGAAGACACTCGAACGCCTGCTGTTCAGCCGACGCCTGCAGGCCGACCAGCAGGCCGCCGTCCTTGCCACGCTCCCCATCGAAATGCGAGCCCTGGTCCTCCAGTCCGGCGCCGCGACCCTCCCCCTGCTGGAGGAACTGGCCGACGACCCCGACCTCACCCGCGACCTGATCGACCCGGACGGGTCCGGCACCGTCAACTACCACGTGAATCAGGTGCGGTCCAGCGAGCGCCTGGAAGCCACGCTGCTCATCCGCTTCGGCCTTGAGATCTGCTGGGCTGTTTCCTGAGTGGCGCGGCAGTCCGCCCCGCCCCACGCTTCCACATGCCCGAGCCGTCTAGCGTCACGTGGCCGGGCGATCCAGAACTACATCTTCGTGACGTCTGAACCTGCTCGAAGCTTACTCGCCGGACTCGGCAGTCCCCCTGATGGAACCCGTATCTGCCGGGGTGGACTGGGACATGCGCCCGATTTCCTCCAGCGCCCGGCGCAGCACCGCATCGCCCGGCAGGTTCACCACGGTTCCCGCAGCGGGCCGCTGCCGATCATCACGCACGACGATGTCCGGTGTGACCCCCACACCCTGAATCTGTCCGCCGGGCGTGACCAGGAACGCGATGGGGAACGTCAGGTAACCCGTGTCCATCCCGTGGGATGTCGACGCCACGCCTTGTCCTGCCGTTCGCTCGCCGATCACTGTCATGCGGGCGTGTTGCAGGGCACTCGCGATCACTTCTGCACCGCCGCTCGTCTCGCGGTTCACGAGCACTATGACGCGTCCGGTGAAATCCCTGAAGTGCGGCTTTGCGCTGCCGTAGATTCGCGTGTCTCCACTCTTCCCTTTCAGGCTCACGATGTCACCCTGCGACAGGAACTGATCCGCGACGGCCACGGCAGTATTCAGCGTGCCGCCTGTGTTGCCGCGCAGGTCCAGGATCAGGGTGGCGATTCCGTCTTCCTGAAGGACCTGGATTGCTCTCGTCAGTTGATCCGTGACGTCGCTCAATCCAGTGAACAAGGTAGGCATCGCCAGATACGCCGTGTCGGTCGGCAGCCCCTCCCGGACAGTTAGCGTGGGGGTGATGGCCTGCCGGGTGACCCTGACGACCTGCCGCGTTTCACCCCGCCGAACGGTCAGGTCCACGAACTGATCCTCCAGAAGCGGCAGCAATGCCGCCGCCGCCTGCCGTGTGACCGACCGGACGTCATGGTCGCCGATCCCCTCAATGATGTCGCCCGGCTGCAATCCCTGGTACCACGCGGACGTAAACGGTGGAATGGCAGCAAGTTGGACGCCCTGCTGCGCCGCCCCGTCCTGCTCGAACTCCAGGCCGAAGGTCGTCCCCTTCTGAGGATTGGCCGACGGAACAAGCACATTGCGCGGAGAGAAGCGGACATCCGGACTGCCCAGCGCGCGAATCAGACCGTCGATTCCCTGCTCGGCACCCTGCCTGACCTTCTTCTCGTCAAACGGGTAGAGGTAGGGGAAATACTGAAGACTCTTGATGATGCGGTCCACCTGAAGCGGTTCGAGCGCTTCTGCTCGAACGGTCTGTGTACTGAGGAGGGTCGCCAGGAGCAGCAGGGTCCGTCGCACACCCGCAGTGTAGACCGCTGTGGATTCCGCGCGCCGCTCACCTGAGGGGGTACCCCACCAGTGTCGGTCTCGTGGAGACGATGGATTGCTGGGCGGACGAACGGACGTACTGCTCTCAGCAGGTTCGGAGGTCGTCAGAGACTCAGACACTGCCCGGCTTCCTTCACGCGGCACGGCAGGAAGCTCATTTTGCCGAAGTGTTGGGTGCTGCGCTGGCGCAGGAAACAGGGGCAGCGTCAGAACTACCTGTTGGTATTCAGCATTGCGTACTGATCTTTGTAAGTGAGTCTGTGATCACCGCGATCCATTTCATCCAAGAATATTTGCCTTGTTGACTTCCACAGATCGATGATTTCATCATGCGCACTCAGCATCTCCCCTTCGTGGCTCATCTTATCTATAATTTTATAGATTTTATGCATCCCAACGACTGGATAGCTTTTCGATTTTCCATTACTTAAGATCGCTCTTACCTTATCAATGGCAATACTTAACGATTTCAGAACGCGAAGTTTTTCATCACTCTCAAATGATCTACTTTTGCAAAAATAGATAGCTTCCTCAACCGAAACCAAGCAGTCCTTGTAAATATCACGCATCTCTTTGATAAATACCAGTCTTTGCTGAACCGCAAAAGCCAGAAACGCAGCTGGCAAAGCAGTCAAAATAGCTACGAAGTCTTTTATAAATTTTGCTTCTACGCTCCAATTATTAGAGTCGAAAGAATATCCGCACCATGCCACCACAAGCAACGCTATGTAATATACCGTTACTCCAGCAACCAAAAACAAGAATGTATTTCTAGTCATATTCCCTCCATATAATATTTTAGGGATTGAAGCTCTATTCTCGAGATAGACTTTCATTGATAGGTAGTCATCGTGCACTATTTCTATATATCCTTGGGGAATCGTATAGTGTACTCAAAGCGGAAAATTGTTAATAATGGCCAATTTACAACATAGCTCTAAAATAAATTTAATGGCGCGCAAATTACCCCCAAATCGCTGAGAGTATTTAATGAAAACCTGATTTTAATTCAATATACATGAACAAAGAGGTAAATAATGCAAAAGCTTCATATATTAAGATCAGTAGCTATCATAGTGCTTAATTCACATCTATAGAATGCCATTTTTCTAAAATGTTAATATATTAAATGCGATCACGAGAGCTAGATTCCACTTGCTCAGCCTCAGATAGCAAGCGAGGAAGAAAAACACGAGACCACACGTAGCCCATGGCAAAACCTATGCCAAAATATGCACCAATAAGACCTAGGGCCATGATTCCAAAGAAATCCCCACCCAAACTTGCTTCAAGTTTTCTCACAAGACTACTTATCACTACGACTATATCTTTCCAATTGATCAACGCTATGCCGACAATCATTTTTGTGAGCCAATCGGAAATTTCCTCTAAATTACTATTCCCGCCATAGGGTAGCATTGCGCGGACGCCATAGTTATCTTTTGAATTGACCAATGATGAATTACGCCTGTTATTCCTGGGAACTCCAAATATCAGACCCAGAAGTGCGCCCATGAATAGCGAAAAGAGACCCAAAAGACAGAACCCACCGATCCTAACCAAAGTATTAGGTATATCAAAAACGATTGATGGAGAGGTAGGTATAGAAATAAAAATAGTCAGCACAAACAATAATCCACCCATAACTTTTAGAAATTGATTAAAATTGCCCATAACCTCACGGTTACTACTCCTATGCCCAGATAATATTGGATCTTTCTCTGTAAAGTCTCGCACTTTCTGCCCGCCTTCTAAAAAATCACGCCAGAATGAAAGTCTGATCGTCAGGAAGTCGTATGAGCTTTACGTCAATGATTGTGGTCCTGTCGGAGCGAATGAATCGCTGTACCACATCAGGGGTGAGGCGCATGCGGAGGGGGACGTATAACACCCGCTGTGTCACCGGATCTACGACACTGATCTCAAGATCCAGTCCGCGCACCTGGGAAAGACGGTCCGTCCAAGCGCCGTCTTCAAAGCACTCGCACCGCAAATAGAACGTGTGAACACCTGGATTTCTTGAGTTCTGATGATGATCTTGAATCAGGTCATTCATCATGATCCGGGGGGTGTCGCCACCTCCCAACGAGTTGAAGAAGACATCACAGTGCTTCACGGGGCTTCCATTCTGATCACGCGCTCGCACAATCACCTGCGAGTGTGAGTCATACTGGGCAGACGGTCTAAAATTTATGTCGACCAAGCCGCCAAGCAAGCTTTGCAGCGCCGTAACAACTCCGTTGCCGTGCTCCACTCCGGAAGCCCTACGACGGGTCTCCAGCGTCGTCTTATCAAACTTGACCGCCACTGACTCATACGCTTGCGCATCTACGGGACAATTCAAAGCTGGAAGAACCAGATCTTTTAGAATGCTATCAATCACGGCCTGCCCACTGACAACCCCTGTCTCTTCACCACTGTGAGAGCAGTTGTAGACCACGGCGAATGGGACGCGAGGACGGCTTCGGGCTCCGGTTCCCATGCTTTGGGGTAGTAGACCACCAGCTTCCAATGGGCGATGGTCGGCCAGTGTCCGGTAATAAGGAGCGTCAAATCCATCAACCCCAAACTTGGCATTATCCCATTTCCCGGCATGAAAGCGCTTCGCATATTTTTGCGCTTCTCCCCATCGTATGTTCTGCAGTGGAATGTCAGGATTGCGCTCAATGCGAACGTAGTGATGGTTCAGGTTTGCAGAAGAAACTCGCACCACACCATCAGAGCCATCTTCCTTACCGTACCGAACAGGTGCGAAGACAGCAGGTCCAGAGACTTGAGATCCGATGATGCAAAATTCCATCACGCCGTAGCCGTGAAACATATCTTTCTTTGGCTCAAGAAAGGCAGCGTGTAGGTCGGCGGTCCACGTCGAACCAAACTCCAGACAGTCGAGGACCTGCAAACCACGCTGGGTTCCCATGGCCCAGCGGGCCCACCGTGCCATCTGAGACTTGCCTACATGCGCCCAGCCACTTCCCCATGCTGCGCCTGCCAGATGTATAATCCGGTCCACTGGACATTTCCCCGGCTCGCAGAATCGCCTGATCCAGTTACGGATAACTAGAGTGCCGGTACTATGAACAATCACATCGAAGCGGGTATCGAGTAAATTTTGAGGGTGATGATGGAGAGCACGGTCAAGAGCTAACGTGAGGTCTTCAAGGTCAAGACCGTCATCCAATGAGATCCAACGGCTGACGTTGACCATCGTTGGCGGCTTGCCCAGTTGAACAGCAATTCTTCCTGGCAGAGCGCCATAGATCATGGCAATCGATGCCGGATCCTGGAGACGACTTTCGGCGCTGAATCCATGGATGAACACCACAGGCATAAATCCTCCAGAAGGCAATCGAATCATCGGATTTGAGCAGGTGGTAAATGGCACAAGCTGCCCGCTCCTGCTTCACTCAGAGGTGTCGGTTGAGAAAAGAGAAGACGAGTTGGACAGCTTGCGCGCTCCTCTGCTCAGTCAGGGTGGCGTGACTCACGGGGCCTGATCCGCGGGGCAAGTGAATAACCTGTGCATGTGGGAAATCGGACCTCACCTGCTCCAAACGCTCCCTAGGGCAGATGACGTCGCGTGCGTACCTCAACCCGAGGATCGGGAGCGCCGAGCGATGCGCCTGAGCAGCCGCGACGTCCCGGACCGAGAGGCCATATGACCGGCGGGCGCGGCCGGTGAGGGCCAGTGGAATGGTCGGTTGACAGACGACCACCGCGCCCGCCTGCAGGGAGAGCATCATGACGAGAACGAATCCACCGGTCAGGCACATGCCGATCAGCCCAACTTTCCACTCCGGGTGCTGGGCCGCCACCCACTGGGTGACGTTCTTCAACCCACTCCGGGTGCTGGGCCGCCACCCACTGGGTGACGTTCTTCAACCAGTGGGTGACCGGGCTGGTCTGCGCTGTGGACAGCAGATGGAATTCCCGGCTGAGGCAGACGTGGGCAATGGCGCGCAGTTTCGGCGCCAGGCCGTCGGGTCGAGGGAAGTCGCCGAACAGGACTGGGAGGTACACGCGGAACCCTTCGTTCGCAAGATCGCGGGCCAGTCGTAAGGTCTCCGGGGTCACGCCCGTCATCTCGTGCACGAGGATCACGGGACGCCCGGTTCCGATGGCGTAGAGGTCGTATGTCTTGGGTCCGGGTGCGGGGGCCAGTGCGGTGAAGCCTTCGGGCAGTGCAGGCATGCGCCGCCTCCGTTCAGGTGACGCTGATGCCGCGCAGAACGGCGCGCACGACATCGAGTTGTTCCACGTCCCCGTGGTTGGGAATGACCGCGTCGGATTGAAGGTTGTAGATCTGCCCGCGGCTGAAGCTGAGTGGGGCATCAGCGTTCAGGACGACCGGCTGCGCGCCGGCATTCAGAGCTCCTCTGACACCAATGGCGCCGAAGCGGTTGGCATCGGTGAGGTTCCTGTCATGACCGGCAAACGTGGATGCGAGCGTGTACAGGATGCGGAGGGCGAGATCTTTCTTGGTGTGTGTGACCAGGATCGGTCCTGTGACCACGCGGTTCGTCACGACCGGTCGGAAGTAGCCTTGCGGCGCCTGGTCGGTCGCCATGCCAAATCCGAAATGGGAGAACGCTCCCTGGATGAGATGCAGGGACGCCAGGTTCAGCGGAGGATCACCGTCCGGACCCCGGGCCACCGAGACTGCCAGGCGGGCACCGAACGAATGCCCCAGCAGATGAACTTTCACGTTCGGCGCGGCTTTCTGAATATCCCGGACGAGGCCGCGGCCACCACTCTCACCGATGCGGCCGGCACGCTCCCGCATCTCGTAGTAGGAAGCCCAGACGACAATGTCCCGCCACAGCGATCCCAGGTCTGGCGCCTCGCCCCGCAGAGCAGTTCTGTCCAGATTCCGCTCTGGCAGGTCAGGGTCCTGCGCGAAGATCTCGCTTGCCGTGACGCGGTCGATCAGCCGCTTGACCTGTTCACGGTCCACCACCTGACCCGACTCGACTGCCCCGAGCAGTTCCGCGTCGTGTGGGAAGGCCTCCTGCGCGGCCACCCTGACGTCGTCCATGCTGGCACTGGCAGGTGACTGCAGGGACTCTGGAATGGACGGCCATACCAGGCCGATGACTGCGAATTGCCGCCCCTGCAGGTCCTGAGCGAGCGGTCCGTCCATCAGGGTGCGGGCATGACCCAGGTAGCGGCCGTAGCGGTCCTCGGCTGAGGACCGGGTGGCGTTCCAGCCGTGCACGAGAATGAGAACGTCTGACGGCCTGATGGCCGACAACTCGCTCATGGCCCGCCTGAGTTCGGCCGGATGGACGGGGGCGCCGTTGCGGTCGAGTTCAACCGTCGCGTATGGAAAACCGTGCAGGTGCGGCGCTGCGGGTGCGCTGGCAGTGGGTGCTGGCGCGGCTGAGGCGTGCGGTGACGGACGTGTGTTCATGGCTTCCCTCCTGTCGTCGGGTGTGACGTGCACCCCGCTGAGGTCAGGGTGCGCCTGGATGCGTGACCGCGCCGTGACCGGCCTGCGTTCCCAAGCGTCGCCTGGCTGCGTCCTGCGAGGCGGCGGCGCATTCCGCATACCAGTCGAGGACATCGAAACGCGATTGCAGCTGGCTGAACAGGTCGTCGATCAGAACGGAGAGCCGGGTCAGAACCGCAAGGTGAGGCCTGGCTATCGTCTCCAGGGAGCCTAGATCGAACTGCGTGTGGAAGTCGTACGTGAACGGTTTCAGGATGCCCTCCGCGGTCACGACGAGTGGATTCACGGCCGCGGAGAGCGGCGTGCCGTCCTCCCACCGGGCAAGCGCGTCGAAGGCGTCCCGCTGCGCGAGGAGCAGTTGCGCTGGAGCGAGGTCGCTGGTGATGGGGAGCGGCGCGTGCTCCTGCGCGAGGGCGAGCGTGGTCCAGAACAGCCGGGCCCGGTCAGCGGGCCAGCCGGTCCCGTCCGGCAGGTGCCGGGCGCGCCCTGCGGGCGCAACCGGCCGGACCTGCACGCCAGCGACACCCGCCTCCTGAAGTTCACCGACGAGGTCTGGCAGCTCCGGCAATGTGCCGGGCAGCAGGGACACCGCGGCCGCGGCCGGCAGGCCAGCGTCCGCGAGGCGCCGGACCGTATCGAGGGCCTGCCAGTACGTGCCGGTCCGGCCGCGGGTGGCGTCGTGCGTGGCCTGCAGGCCGTCGAAACTGACGGCCATGCCGTCGACCTGCGCGCGCACGCTCTGAACCCGCGCCCACGGCAACGTCCCGTTGGTGATGAGGGTCACCCGCAGGTCCGCCTCCCGCGCCGCCTGAATGAACTCCGGGAGTGACCGGTACAGGAGCGGCTCTCCCCCGGAGAGACTCAGACAGTCGTACCCGGCGGCCCGGATGTGTGGGAGCGCGCCGATCAGACGGGCGAGGTCGAGCGTTCCCGCAGTGGCCGGGCCCGACTCGGAGTAGCAGTGTCGGCAGCTGAGGTTGCAGCGCCGCGTGAGGTGCAGGTGGACGGTCCGGACGGGCAGGAAACCGGACGGGTCTGGCCGGGCGGCGGTCACGGCCGAGGTCAGCGGGTGAAGCTTGCGCCACGCCGGGCATCGAAACTGAGCCGGACGTGGAGACGCTCGGGTTCGATGATCCCGTACGGGAAGATCTCGACGTGCCGCAGGCCGGGACGGGTGAGGACCGTCTTCCAGTCGACGTCCGGCCGGGCGAGGTAATCCACGCAGATGCCCATAGAGCAGATGTCGAGTCGGCCGATACGCAGCCCCTCAACCTGCAGTCGTTTCGTCAGATCGGCAATCTGATGATCGTCGATCTCGAGGTTGGCCAGACGGCGGGACAGGTGCTCGCTGAGGTCTTTCGAAGTGGGTGCGCTCATGGGTGTTCCTCCCGGGATCACGTCCTCGGATGGACCGGACTCCTGTGCCCGTTCCATCCGGACGATGGCGAGTACGACGCAGATGGAGTCCGGCTCAGGCGTCCAGGGCAGGGGAGATCGCGGCAGTGACGGGGGGCTGGCCGGCGAACTGCAGAAGTTCGAGCAGGGTGAGGCTGCCGGCGGCACCGGGTACGATTCGTCCCCCACCACCGGGTGCGCCAGCATGCTCGGGTGTCCAGGTCGGGTCAACATGCAGGAAGGAATGGGGATCGTCGAGGGCCAGACCGACGAGGACCTCACCAACAATGCGGCCGCCGACCGCCCCCAGGTGCTGCCCGCCATGCTGCACTTCGGCCTCTTTTAGGACGTAGTACCACAGTGGCGCCTCGGGTCCAGCGACGGCGGGATCGAGACCCAGTTCCGCCTGCGTGAGTGGCGTGACACTCATGGCGCGGGCGACCGCCTGCCCAGACGGCAGTTCAAGGCGCCAGCCGCGCAGCAGGTTCAGGAACGCCAGGGAGTTCTGCCCACCAGGACCGGCCGGGATGGCAGCGAGGGCCGAGGTCAGCCGGGTGTCGATCTGAAGGCTCGCCTGCGTGAAGAAGTGAGGCCAGTCGATCGTCCACAGGCGCGGCAGGAACCGCCCCCCCCGGAGATCGTCCAGTGGGGCGGGCTGATCGCGTGGAGGCACGAAAATACGGACATTCTCTACGGTCTTATTCAGGTCGTACCGTTCACGGACCATGCTGTGGCCGAAGCGGTAGGCGGCCACCGAGAACTCCACTGGAATGAACGCCTCACTCTCCCATTTGAAGAAGGTCAGGGTGGGGGCGCCGCCCCGCGGGAGGATCTGCTCATGGGTGGACTGGCCGATGATGCGCGGCAGGAAGTCGTGCAGAACCACCCACTGGTAATGCCAGCGCAGCAGGGTCTGGGCGCGCTCGAAGGTGGCGCGGGGGGTTGGCCAGTTCTCGGTCTGCGCAATGTCGAGGAAGCGGTTGTGCAGGCGCAGGAACGTCAGGTGCAGCTGGGAGACGATGATGTTCTCGTCGTTGCGGGGATCGCCGATCAGGGCGAGCGCCTGGGCGTTGCGAGGCAGGTCGTGTTCATCTGTGTCCGCACTGTCGCCGCCCTGCGCGTCTGGTAGGTTGTCACGCTCGGTGGCTTTTCCCCGTCCGATCAGGAACTGCCCGAACGGTGCGGTACGGTCGTACAGGAACGGCGTGGACTCCGGTCCGAGCCCGTACAGGGAGTCCAGATCGAAGCGGGGCGTGCGGAAGTTGTGCAGTTGGTTGACGTCGTTCTGCCGCTGCAACTCCGAGAGCGGATCGAAGGTGATGTCGTGATCGACGAACTGACCGAGGTACGTGTAGGCAGCCGGAATGCTGGGATTTGTAGCGCCCACCTGGCTGGCATCGGAGATCATCAGGTTGGCAATCGCCTGGATGTTGGCCCGGCGCTCCACGTCAGTCTGCCCAGGCGGTATCCAGGGCGTCAGGTCGCGGAACATGCGGCCGAACGTTCCCATGGTGAGTTTCGAGCGGGGCGCCGTGACGGGCCTGAGCGTGCCACCGTGAGACGGTCGTGAATCAACTGGACGCTGCGCGGAGACGGGCGCCGGAGTGGGCGCCGCAGGTGCGTTCTCTGTGTTGGTCATGGGATCCCCCCGGGAGCATGCCTAGCCGCCGATGCCGCCCGAGCCGGTGGTCGGGTCTGCCAGGGCGAACTGTGAGAGCGTCAGCAGGGCTAGCGTGAGGTGGTACCGCCACGTACGATACAGGTGCATATCCTTTCCCCCTTATGCGGCGCGCCTGTTCCGGTCCGACCGGCCTGGAGCGTCACGCGCCGAGCGTAGTTGGGAGCCGCTTAGGCCCCGGAGGTGTGGATGACGGCGTCGCTTAGGAAGCCCTCGGGGCCGCCAGGGAGCGTGCTCGAAGCGCTTGTGCAGGGCGCGTTTGAGGAAGGCTGTCGGCGGCACGCAGCCCTGACCTCCCCGACCGCGGCCGATGACCTCTGGGCCGCGCAGTGCCTGGTGCAGCTGGGCCGCCGGGCGGAGGGGCTCGCGATCCTGCTGCGACTGCAGGCCGCCGGGTTGGGGGACGCCGCGCCCCTGGCCGCGGTGGTGTACCGGTTCGAAGGGGACCTCGAAGCGGCGCGCGACGTGCTCGCGGAAATGGACGCCTGGCAACTGACGGGATTCGGTGAGGCGCTCGCGTGGCGGGAGCGGGGCATGCTGGCTCTGACGGCCGCGCGGGTGGACGAGGCGCTCGTGTGGACGCGGCGGGCCTGGCGCCTGGCCGTCACAGACCCGACAGCGCAGTTGTTCCTGCCGGGATTTGCGGCGGCGCTGGCCATGGTGCTCGCCACGCTGGGGCAGGATCATGCGGCGGCAGAATATGCCGCGCAGGCTCTTCCGGTGGCGTCCAGCGCGCAGCGTGCGCCGCTGCTGTGGATCCTGTCCGCGTGTTACGCCCGTGCCGGCCGGTTCTCTGAGGCGCGGGAGGTGCTGGAGGACCTGAACGCAGTGGCCCTGGGGCCGCAGTCGGCGCCCCTGCGCGCGTACCACTGGGGTGTCCTGCACGGGGTGCAGGGAGACCACGCTGGCGCGGCCGCGGCGTTCGGGGAGGCGGCGGCACTGGCCCGGGAGAACGGGCAGGTGGAAACCGAGGGCTTCGCCGCCCTGCAGCTGGCCGCGCTGGACAGTACGGCCGGACGGACCGATCAGGGGCGGGTGCAGGTCGCGCGGGCGCGCAGCCGTGCCAGAGGGGTCCGCGCCGCGGCACTCTGCGACCTACAGGCCGCCGCGCTCGGCGTCAGGGGTGGGGAGTGCGGAAGCGTGAAGACGCTCCAGCGGGCCGTGGACCGGGTCGGGGCGTTGGGCCTGCGGCGCGACGAGGGGGAAGGGCAGGTGATGCTCGCGGACGCTTACCTGCGCGTGGACAATCTGGAGGCGGCGGAAGGGGCGCTGCGCCGGGCTGCGGAATGCCGGGCGGCGCTGGGCCGGAACGTCACGGTGGCCGCGCACATCGCGGACCGCCCGCGGGTGCGGGAGGTGATCGGCGCGCGGGTGGCCCGCGGCACCCTGGGGTTCCTGGAGGAGTTGTGGGCGGACCTGCAGTGCATTGAGCAGGCGCGGCCGGCGCCACTGGTGCTGATCACCCTCGGCGGGTATGGCCTGCAGCTGGGTGAGGTGCCTGTCCGGGTGAACGTGGGCCTGCGCCGCGCGCTGGAAGTCCTGGCGTACCTGCTGCTGCGGGGCGAGGCGACTCTCGAGGACCTGCAGACGCACGTGTTCGACGGCCGTTCACCGCAGGCGGCGCGGGATTACCTGCATGTGACCCGGCACGCTCTCACGCGCGCCGTACCAGGGCTCCACCTGCCGTTTGACCGGGGGCGGGCAGTTTACCGGGCTGACCTGCAGGGGCGCGCGCTGCGGTGGGATCTGACGGTGGTGCAGGAGGCGGCGCGGGACGGCACACCTCACGGCGTGAACCGGGCGCTGAGTGCGTACACGGGAGCGTTTCTGCCTCACTCGTCGTCAGCGTGGGCGGCAGAGGTCCGCGCAGACCTGGAGTGGCAACTCCTCACCACGGGGGAGCGGGTCGCGCGGGACTTGCTGCGCCGGCAGGCGGAGCCTGAGGCGGCAACGCTGCTCAGGCGGCTCCTTCAGCTGTGGCCCTCCGAAGTCGCGTTGCACGAGTTGCTCATCAGCGCCGTCCGGGTCTCGCAGGGCCGGGCACCCGCTGCACTGGAAGTCAGGAGGAGCCAGGACGTCCTGGCACGGGAACTCGGCGTTCAGGTGGCCCTGTCTGACGAGACGTAGAAGCAGTCACGTCAGGTCTGGCCACGGAATCGCACTGGACGTCGCGTTGTGCAGTGGTCCGCTTGAGTGGTAGGGAACCCGTCAGCCCCCAGCGGCCCTTGTGTTCACGGCGCAGGAGAAGTGGACAGGAGGTCGGCAACCGGGTGATGGGCGGCCTGCACGGACGACACCGGGCATACTGCGCTCAATGGCCGAATTTCTTCAGACGGAAGCCTTCAAGTTCGCGGGCGAACAGGGCGAACAGCGGGTCTTCGAGGCCGTCAAAGCCGCCTTCCAGGACCGTGAAGCCCTCGGCTGGTGGCGCTACCCCCTGGTCAGCGAGACGACCGTCCGCGAGCCGGACATCCTCGTCATCGACCCGGAGTTAGGCGTGATCGTCATCGAGGTCAAAAGCCTCCCGCTGAGTGACCTTGCGGGCGTCAGCGGCTACCGCTGGCAATTGAACCGACCGTACTTCGGGAAAACCGAGATCAATCCCTACGAGCAGGTAAAAGCCCAGTTGCAGGTCATCATGCGCACCCTGCGGGGCCGCCCCGGACTGGACCGCGTGCCCGGGCGGGTGATCGTGGCCACGCCGCTGATCACCCGCGACGAGTGGGACGACGCGCCCTTCAATACCCTGATCGGCGACACGCCCCTGCTGCACGGCGATCAGCTCACGCCTGCGCGCTTGATGAAGGCACTGGAACGCACGCCGCTCGTGGCGCAGGGCCAGCCGCTCGACGAGGCGCAGTGGGCGGCGTTGCAGCGGGCCTTCGGGACGAGCGGCAACATTCCGAAACCCAAGGAGGAGCCGGTCGTGACGGCGCCGCAGAGCCGCTCGGCGCTGGTGCAGGCCGTGCGGGCTGCCGAGCGCCCCCTGGATCTGCAGCAGGAACGCATCGCGAAGACCGTCCCGCCCGGTCCGCAGCGGATCCGCGGCCTGGCTGGGAGTGGCAAGACCGTCCTGCTGGCGCAGAAGGCCGCGAACATGCACCTCAAGCATCCCGACTGGGACATCGCGCTCGTGTTCTTCAGCCGGTCGCTCTACGACCAGATCACCGGGCAGGTCGACCACTGGCTGCGGCTGCATTCCGGCGGGGACACCCGGCTCGCAGACGCCAAGCACAAATTGCGGATCCTGCACGCCTGGGGCTCCCGGGACCAGCCCGGCTTTTACCGGGTGCTGGCCGACCACGCGGACATCCGGCCCCTCACGGTCGCGGAGACGCCGTACGGGCACCAGGCGGCCAAGAACCTCATCTACTGTGCGCATGACCTGCTGCACAAAGCCGAGGAGAGGCAGGCCAGCCTGGAGTTCTTCGACGCCATCCTGATCGACGAGGGGCAGGACCTCGTGACGGAAGCGCCGGAACTGCGGTATGCGGAGCGGCAGGCGTTCTACTGGCTCGCGCACCGCGCCCTGAGGCCCGTCCCGGCCGAACCCACCCTGTTCGACGTGGACGCGCCGGGGCCCGCCCTGAAGCGCCTGATCTGGGCGTACGACGAGGCGCAGAGCCTGGACAGCCTGATGATTCCGAACACGAGAACCCTGTTCGGAGATTCGGACGTGTTCGGGCCCGGCGCCACGTACAAGGGCGGCATCGGGAAGTCCGAGGTGATGCGAGTGTCGTACCGCACGCCCGGACCGATCCTGGTCGCGGCGCACGCGCTGGGTATGGGCCTGCTGCGCGCGGGCGGCATGCTCTCGGGCCCCACCCGGAAGGAAGACTGGGACCGCCTGGGGTACGACGTGCAGGGCCGCTTCAACAGCAAAGAACCCGTGACGCTGCACCGGCCCGCGGTGAACAGTCCGCATCCCCTGCAGGCCCTGACGGGCGAGCCGCTGGTGACGTTCGAGAGCCACGCGACCCGGGAGGCGGAGGTCGCGGCGCTGGTGCGGCACATTCAGCGGGACCTGCGGGAAGGACTGGCGCCGTCCCGCCAGATTCTGGTGGTCGCGGTGGGCCGCTGGGCGGTGGACGTGCAGGGCGCCGCCGCGGGCGCGCTGCGCCGCGCGGGCATCCCGTATTACGTGCCGGCGGCGAGCGGCACAAACCGGCAGGGGGACAACAAGGAACCCAACCGCTTCTGGCACGACGGAGCGGTCACGGTGACCACCGTGCACCGCGCCAAGGGGAACGAGGCGGACGTGGTATACGTGCTGGGGCTGGATCAGGTGGGCCTTGACGAGCAGGACCTCGCGGTGCGTAACCAGCTGTTCACGGCGATGAGCCGCAGTCGCGGGTGGCTGCACCTGTCGGGGGCGGGCATGGCCGGCACGCCGTTCGAGCAGGAAGTCCGTTCGGTACTGGCGTCGGGCGACACGCTGCGCTTCATGCCGCACGTGCCGCGGCGCCGCACGGACGACGAGGACCTGTACGCGTGAGCGGAGGTCGCGCCGGACTGCCCGGGCGTCGCCGGCTGACGCAAGCAGCCTCCGCGAGGACACGCCCATACGGACTGCGGGCGTTCCACCGCTGACACGCTGATCAGCGGAGCCACAGATCCACACTGGTCGCCAGTCCACCGCCACGTCGTGGCCGGTAACTGGAGACCAGCACGAGCCGTGCGCTGGCCTTCCGCACGGCTGCGTCAGTGGATAGGGCCGTCCTCCTGATCGGCGCGGCGTTCCTCCCAGCCCCACGCCTCCACATGCCCGAGTCCATACGTGGTCTTGTACCCCACCCCGGCGTAATTGGCGAACTCCGTCAGGAGCCGCACGAAGGTCGGCTCGGCGTCGCCGGGCCGGGCGATCTGGAACTGCACCTCCCCCACACTGCCCGTCATCGCGGCGCCCCGCGCGCCCTTGAAGTGTACGCTGCGGGGCCGCAGGCGGTACTCCCGCACGCGCACCGCGCGGCCCACCCAGTCGTTCAGCTCCGGACCGAACTGCAGGTCGCTGAAGGCCTCCCAGCGGCGCTGTAACCCGTAGTACACCGTCTTCGGGACGGGGAACGGCATGTCCATGTCGGTGGTGCGGAAGGTGACGGGCGTGAGGAACTCCAGGTGCAGGTTCCGGCCCCGCACGTCCGCCGCGTGCCGCGCGTACAGGTCGCCGTACGATTCCTGCGCCGCGATGCGGACCCCCTGCACGGCCGCTACGAGCGTGGAGTCCTCCGTGCCGTGCCAGCGCCCGGGGATCAGGGCCGACAGCAGCGGGGCGACCAGGGCGTCGTCGAGGATGCCCACCTGAAACACCACCTGGGCCGAGTCGCCCGCGTCCGTCCACTGCGTCTGCCCGATCCGGAACCCTTTGACCTCGGCCTCGTGGACGCGGGTGGACAGCGCCGGACTGACCCGTTCCAGTGCGCTGAACAGCAGGCCGTGCAGAGGGATGCCCAGCAGCCCGCCGGGGCGTGGGGACCGGACCTCGAGCGTCACTTCAAGCAGCGTGGGCATCAGCCCACCCAGCCCTGCAGTTCATCAACGAGCTGCTGTGTGGACGCGGCGGACACCACGCAGGCATCCGGCTGCTTCGCCCAGTCGCGGGCCCACGACTGCCGCCACGGGTACGCGAGGAGCAGGCTACGCACGACCGCGTCCACGTCGTTCAGGTCCACCTCGCCCGGCACCCGCCCCTGGTGGAGCACCAGGTTCCGCCACTCCCTCACCCGGCCCAGCGGGGAGGTCAGGTCACTCCCGTCGAACTGGTCCACACTGGACAGATTCAGGCTCGGCGCGCGGAGCACGCCCAGTTTCTCCTTGAGGTTCATGAACTTGATCCGCCCACGGGCGTTGATCAACTCTGGCGCAAGTTCACCCTTGAGTCTGGCGAACAGCCCCGCGGGGAGGTGCTGCTCGGTCAGTTCCTTCGGTCCGTCCGGCAGCCCGGCGCCCTCGGCGAGTTTCACGACCAGCAGTTCATGCAGGACCACCGCCCACACCAGGGCGTCCGCCACGCGCACCTGCGCCGCCGCGCGGTCGTAACGGCCCCAGGTGAGCCAGATCAGCGCCTCGGCTGGATCGCCCGCCGCGTCCGCAACGAAGGTCTGCAGGCCATCGAGGGCCGGAACGTGCACGGGCAGGTCACTGAGCACCTCACGCGCCGCCGCCACGTCCCGGGCGTCCAGCCACCACAGCGCGTCGGCCACGTCCGCCAGCGTCTGTACGCCAGCCTGCCGCTCCGGCAACTCCAGCGGCGCCCCCGCAAGGTCATGGAATGACTCGCGCGCCCCGGCGAAATCAAAGCGGCGCAGCGCCGCGAACGCCCCACCCAGACGCAGGGTTTCTTCCAGGAACGGCGTGGTCGCCTCCCGCCAGTGTGGGGCGCCCGGCGTGCGGTACTGCGGGCGGTCCACCTGAAACAGCCGCACGTCCCCGTCTCCGAACCAACCACTGCCGCGCAGCACCTTCAGCGCCTCAAGCATCTGCGGCGTGCCACTCGACGCGTTCACCCGCAAGGGGCCCGCGTGCCGGAAGCGGTCCAACGCCCGCGCAAACACCGGCAGCAGGTCCGGCGCGACGTTCGGCTGAACCCTCATTGGCACCGCCGTGATGCGCACGCCCGGCACCCGCTCCCGCACCGTTTCCTCCAGCGCGGCCCGCTGCGCGTCGTACCCGCCCGGCCACGCGGGGTTCTCCACGCCGGGCGTCCAGGCCAGCAGCACCTCCGACACCACCTCACCCGACGCGATCAAGGCGTCGAGCAGGTCCAGCGCCGGACCCGCCTCACCCCCGGGCGTCACGCGTGGATCCTGACTGCCCACCACCGAAAAGAACGTCACGCCACCCAAACCCGAATCTGTCATGTCGGCTCAGTATGGCCACCCATCCGGGGAAGCGGAAACGCACGTGCCGCACACCCATCAGAACGACGCGACGAGCGGCACCTCCAGCACAGGGGCGTCCCCCACCTGCCACCACGCGCCCGGCTGCACCGCCGCCAGCAGCAGGCGGTCCTCCAGCGGCTCCGACACCCGCTCCAGAGCCGCCCACAACCGCCCCAGTTCCAGACCCGAGGCGTTCAGCAGAAACACGCTGCGCTGCACCCGCACCCCGTACCGCATCAGGAGCCGCGTGAACTTCCGCCGCCGCCGGTCACACGGCGTATCGAACGCCGCCAGCACCTCCCGCCGCGCGCCATGCGTCACGCCCACACGGGCGGCTCCCAGCACGCACACCCCTCCCCACCCCACGCGCCCAGCACCGCCCGCACCTGCCGCTCCAGCGCCGCCCCCACCCCCCACTCCTGAATCCGCACGGCCAGCGCCCCCGCCAGGGCCGCGCAGCCCACCGTGCCCAGGCGCACCCCCTCCGGCCCGCCCTCGAACCCATCACGGCGCACCTGCCCGGACCGCAACGCCGACACCACCGTCAGGTCACACACCGGCCCCCGGAACGGCTCCATCACGTCCAACGCCAGCGCCGGTCGCCGCCCATGCGGAACGTGCAGCGTCCCCAACGCCGGATGCAACCCGCAGCGCGCCACCGCTACCCGCGCGTGCCCGAGCAGCACCATGTACGCGAACGACAACGCCGCATTCACCGCGTCCGGCGGCGGCCGGTACGCCCGCCCCGCAAATCCCCAGCCGGGCAGCGCCCCACCCAGCGCCGCGAAGTACTGCCGGGCGACCGAACCCTCCACGCCCCGCAGGGCGTCCTCATCCGCCGCGCCCTCCACGTCCGGCACGTCCAGCCGCCCCGGCACCCGCAGACGCCGCAACACCCACGCACAATTTGCCGCCTTTGCCCGCACGAGCGCCCGCACCGCCCGCAACCGCGCCTCCGGCGACGCCAGCACCTGAGCCCGCAGGGACTCCACCTGACCTTCCACGTTCCCCAGCACACTGAACGGCACCGCGCCCGCCCGAGACTGCACGTGCACCGGCACCCCACGTCCCACCAGATCCACGATCACCCCCGTGCTGATCCGCGCGTGCCCCACCACGATCAACTCGGTCACGTGCCCCAAAGGCACCGAGTGCTGACCCGCCTTCGTCTCTACGACCAGTTGCCCGCCACGCGCACTGATCGCCGCGCCCGGAGTCTGCACCAGAACGGATGTCATGCCCCCGTGTGACGGCAGGAGACGGAAAGCGGAAGTGAACGACTTCACCAATCCCTTATCAGGGAAGTGCTTCTGAGACTAACCGTCAATTTGACAGCATGTTCGCCTACCTGTGGTTTCAATCCCTTATCAGGGAGGTGCTTCTGAGACAAAAGACCTTTGTGGTTGGCATCCAGATCGAAGTTGTTTCAATCCCTTATCAGGGAAGTGCTTCTGAGACACGCGTGGCATATATCGCGCTTAAGTTGGAATCTAACGTTTCAATCCCTTATCAGGGAAGTGCTTCTGAGACAAGTTCACTTCGGCACAGTCCCTCGGCGGCAACCGCGAGTTTCAATCCCTTATCAGGGAAGTGCTTCCGAGACGGCTGGAATTGAAACACGACCCGAGGGGGAACGAGTTTCAATCCCTTATCAGGGAAGTACTTCTGAGACTCGGCCTCCTTCATGGCGAAGTGCGCCTCGATGGCCGCGTTTCAATCCCTTATCAGGGAAGTGCTTCTGAGACGCGACTTCCAGCGGGAGGCCGTCCGCACTGTAGCCATCCGTTTCAATCCCTTATCAGGGAAGTGCTTCTGAGACTGCCCGGAAACAGGGTGGCATCATGGTCAGCGCGGTCTACAAGTTTCAATCCCTTATCAGGGAAGTGCTTCTGAGACGACCTGCTGGAGCGCATTCGCCGGGCCCTGAACATGTTTCAATCCCTTATCAGGGAAGTGCTTCTGAGACAAATTCCCGATTCGGAAGTCTGGGAGACACGTACGGCGGTTTCAATCCCTTATCAGGGAAGTGCTTCTGAGACTCTACCTTCTGGCGAGCCCGTGCAGCACGGTCTTTTTAGCATGTGAACTGTAAGTGTGTCATGAGTATGCATTCATTTTTTGAAGATGAGAGCGAAAACGGCCTCTTTTCGCCATCCTGGTCGACTGTGGGACGTAGATGAAAATTTTTTGGCCGTGCATAGCGATTTCGTTGTCTCGGCAGCGAATTTCCTCTCTCATGTGCATAACCTTCATTTTCGTTCCGTCACCTTCCGGTCTGTGTTCCGCGCGGCCATAGGGGGGCATGGCGACCCTGATTCCCCCCTGGCCGGTTCTGAATGCCCTGCCGACCCCGCTGACACCGGGCGAGGCGCATCTGCTGGCGTTCCTGGAGCGGGATCTGGGGCCGGAGTGGGAGGTGTTCGCGCAGCCGTACCTGAATGGGACGCGGCCGGATGTGGTGGCGCTGCACCCGACGCGTGGGGCGTTGATCGTGGAGGTGAAGGACTGGTCGCTGGACTGCTACTCGTGGGGGGCGGGGGAGCGGTCGTGGCGGGTGCGGGGGTCGCATGGTGAGGGTGTGGTGGGCAGTCCGTTCGGGAAGGTGGAGTTCTACCGGGAGAACGTGCTGCGGTTTCTGGTGCCGGAGGTGGGGGCGCTGGTGCGGGAGCGGGGCTGGCGGGCGCTGGGGGTGGTGCGGGTCGGCGTGTACTTTCATGGGGCGTCGGCGGCGCAGGTGCGGCGGTTCACGGCGGGTCGGGTGCATGGGGCGGTGTGGCAGCTGGGGCGGGACAGTCTGGTGCAGGGTGCGGCGGAGCGCTGGGTGGGGCGCGGGGCGGAGGTGCCGACGAAGTTCGCGCCGCTGTTGCGGGCGTGGCTCTGTCCGCCGCGGCATGCGCTGGAGCAGCAGGCGCCGCTGAGGTTGTCCCGGGCGCAGGAGCGGCTGGCGGCGCCGGGGGCGGGGTTCGTGCGGGTGCGGGGTGTGGCGGGCAGTGGGAAGTCGCTGGTGCTGGCGGCCCGCGCGGCCCGTGTGGCGCTGGCGGGGGGAAAGGTGCTGGTCGTGAGTTTCAACATCACGTTGTGGCACCTGCTGCGGGATGGGGTGCGGCGCGCGGGTGGGGGCGGGGCGCTGGGGAATGTGACGTTCGGGCACCTGCATGGCGTGGCGGCCACGCTCGGGAATGAGGCGGGGTTGTCGTGGGCGGACTGCGGGGGGGATCCGGCTGTGCTGCTGCGCCGGGCGGCCGCGCGGCTGGGCGTGAAGTTCGACGCGGTGCTGGTGGATGAGGCGCAGGACCTGGAGGACGACTGGGGCGAGGCGCTGATGGACCTGGTTCGGGAGGGTGGGCAGTTCGTGGCGGCGTGCGACGACCTGCAGAACGTGTATGGGCGTGCGGGTGGGTGGCTGTCGGGCGCGCGGTTCGGGCGGTGCCGGGAGCTGCGGGGCAGCGTGCGCCTGCATGACGACGTGGTGCGCTGGGCGAATGCGTTCGTGCGGGCGTACCTGCCAGGGGTGGGTCTGCTGGCCGAGTCGGATCAGCCGATGCTGCCGCTGGGTGCGCCGCAGCTGCACTGGCGGAACGTGGACTCCCGTGCAGCGGCGCTGGAGGACATGGTGGAAGTCGCCCGATCGTTGCGGCACGGGGGGGCGCAGGCGACCGATATCGCGCTGCTCGTGCCCGATCACGCGTTCGGTCTGGAACTCGTCGCAGCGCTGGAGGCGCAGGGCCTGAACGTCAATCACGTGTTCACGGAGAATCAGGACGACAAGCGGCAGAAGTACGCCTTCTGGATGGGGGACGCCCGGCTGAAGGCGTGCACGGTGCATTCCTTCAAGGGATGGGAGGCGCGGCACGTGGTGGCGGTACTCGACACGGCGGGGCGTCTGTCGCAGCCGCAGGCGATGCTGGCGTACACGGCGATCACCCGCGCGCAGGGATCGCTGACAGTCCTGAATCTCAGCGAGCACTTCCGGGGGTTCCCCGAGCTGCTCGACCTGACGGGCGCGGAAGAGGGCGCGGCGTGAAGGCCGCCCGGCGCAGCGCATGCGTCCGGGCGGCTGCCCCTCACCTTCACAGGAGCTTCAACTGCTCAGCCAGCTGAAGATCACCTGCGCCAGCTCCCCATACCGCTGCGGAGCAAACGCGTTGTGGTGGGGCCGCCGGAGGAATGCGGCGAGTTCCTCGTCCTGGGTAGGGTACGCCCGGACCAACTGCGTCGCGGCCTCCTGAATGACGGGTAAGTCCTCCATCGCAACAGAGGTACCGGCATGGATGGCTCCGTTGCGAGCGGAGTACAGCCGCTTCGGGACGCCCGCCGCAGCGTCCAACTCCACAGGGAGAGGCACCCTGGCGCGCTGGAGCGCTCCCGCCATCCCCTCTGCCGTGCTGCGCGGTTCGACGCGGACGCCACTCGATCCGCACAGCGCCCTCAGTCCTTCTTCCAGCAGGGTCGCGTAGGCCAGCAGCGCCTCGCGGGGGGAGCGGACCTGCGTGGCATTCCACAGGTGCATCAACTGACCACCAGCCGCACCGTGCAGCTTCAGCGCCCGCAGAGCCTCGTCCTTCCAGGCGCTGAGGGCCTCCGGTGGACTCCACCGCACCAGGATCTCCCAGGCCCCCTGCCGGTCCCCCACCTGTTCGAGATGAAGCAGATCGAGCAGGTCACCGACCTGACCCGATTGATCATGCCGCAGCTCGGGCAACAGCAGCCGGGCCGCGCGGAACTCGCCCACCTGCACAGCGGTGCGCAGCGAGGCGAGCAGGGCCGCCTCGACCGCCAGCGGCACCTCCTCGCGCAGCGTGTCGCCCCGGTCCGGGCGGTACCAGCCACGCGTGCGCCCAAAGAACTCCGTGAACTGCGCAGCGGCCAGCACCTCGCGCATGGCGGGCGTCCCACTGGCCATCAGCAGGTGCGTCTGCACACCCTCCCCACCGGCTCGGAACGCCTGCACGTCCAGATCTGCCCGCAGGGCCCGTAGCAGCGCGCGCGCATCCGTCGGGTCGGCGTGCAGCTGGACGTGCTGCACGGGCAGGTCCGGCCACAAAGCCCGCAGTTCGGATTGAAGTTCCTCGCTGCGCAGGCCCTGCATGCCCAGCATGCCCTCATCCCGCCCGTCCGCGCGGTCACTGGCTCCCTCGACGGACAGCAGCAGCGCCCCGGTGACGTCCGCCCTCAGGTCCCGCCGAAGCAGCCTCGCGGCGGACAGGACCGGCCCGGGGGTTCCATCCGGCCGGTGGGGGTCCTGCTTCCCCACGAACGCCACGACGCGGTGCGCCACTCAGCCGCCCCGGACCTTGAGCGTCAGTTCCGTCCAGCCCAGGGGCCGTTCGGCCCGCATGTCCCGGGGCGTCCGCGCGTTGAAGTTGCCGGTGACCCGGCGGGATTTCGGGGACGGGAAGTCCGGCTCATGGTAGGCGCTGTTGGGGCGGCGCAGGCCCGTGTCGAGCACGCCTTTGAGCAGGGTGTCGTCCCGGCCCGGTTCGTCACCCAGGAACGCGAGGTCACTCGATTCGGGTGGCAGCGCGCCCAGGACACTGTGCGCGAGCAGACCGGTGCCCATGCCGAGCGGGAAGAGCCGAGGCGCGCCCTTTTCCTGAGTTTCGGCCATCACCCAGTCCAGGACGAGGCCACCCTCGCCCCAGAGCTGGATGCCGTCCTGACCCTGCCGGTCAAGGTCTCCCAGCATGTTGTAGTGCCGCTCTTCAGTGCCGTAGATGCGCTCTCCGTACCCGGCGAGCGCTTCCGTCCAGTCGGCCTGACGGGCCAGTGCCTGCGCGAGGTTCCGGGCGTCCGGGTCACTGACCTGCATGCGGCGCAGCAGGTCGAGATCTACAGTGACCGTGCCGGTATACGACGCGCCCACGTCGGGGTTCAGGCATTCCCACGCCTGCGCGCCGGCCCTCCCACCGTTGCTGGGTCGGGCGTGACTGCCCGCCTGATAGGACATGGACAGCACGGCGTACACCTTCGTGAGGTTCTGCGTGCGGTCGGGCAGCAAGTCGCTGACCTGCACGGCGCGGAACAGGTCCCGGTTCTGCGGTTGCATCCGGCCGCCCGCGCCCGAGAGGCCCTCGGCGATCTGCTTGCGGTCCATCATGGGGTCGTCGGCCCGGTCGCGGCCGCGCAGGTTGGCCTGCTGCACCTCGCCTCTGAACCGGTCGTAGGCACCCTTCTGCTGGGTCTGCCAGTCGAGCCACGCGGTGCGCAGCGCACCCTTCACGCTGCTGCCCGGAATGTACGGCAGGCCGTTCGCCTGCGCAGTAATGACCTTCAGGCCGCCGTTGCGGTCCGTGGCGCGCAGGAAGGGCAAGGCGCCCGGGTGGACGCTCATGCGGCGGGTGGCCATCGCGCCGGACTCGATGTCCCGCGCGATGGCGACCGGGTACGCGTCGCGTTCCATGAAGTCCTGAACTTTCGCGGCGATCTGGCCCTGGTCCCCGAAATGATCGAGCAGCCTCCCGGCCAGCCGCCGCGGTTGCAGCAGGGCCAGCTGGTCCTGGCGGCCCTCCTGGTAGAGGTGGTACGCGCCGCGCCCGACGAACTCGTTTCCGATGCCGATGTGGACCGGGGAGAGGGGCTTCACGCGGATCTCGAAACTGAGCATGTTGCGGTTCACGCGGCACCTCCGGAAACGGCGACGCTGACACACAGGCCGCTGCGCCACACCGGGTGCGGGTGGCCGGGGGGCGACACGTCAAGGACACGGCCATCCAGCGGGCCGGGCATCAGGCTGCCCTCGGCGAGCATCCACACGTCCTGTCGTTGCAGGGGCGTGCCGTCCAGGTACCCGTCCCGGCGACGCAGACCGTACCGGCTGGCCGGTGAAGCTTCGATGGCCTGCGCTTCCCCTTCGGTGGGGTGCGTGAGGCTCAACAGGACGTGCGGGCCACTGCCGTCGAGCCGGGCCGCGAGGGTGGCCGGGACCGGCTGCACGTCCAGCGTGAACTGCCCGCTGCCCTGGGTGCGCATTCCGCCCAGGCCGGTGTCGGCGAGCAGGCGCAGCGCCGCCAGCAGGCGGGCGCGCGGGGCGTCCCCGTCACTTTCGAGCAGGAATGCGAGGCGCGGCTGGGCGAGGGACTCGGTCATGAAGGTGTCGGTCGCCTGCGTCACGCGGTCCTGCGCGTTGCGCTGCCGGTCGGCGCGGCCAGCGCTGGCGCGGCCCCGCAGGTCGAACCACGCGTGCAGCCGCTCGGACGCCGACAGGTCAGCGATCGGCGCGCCGTAGCGTCCGGCGGCCCAGGTGTCCGGGTCGCCTTTCAGGACCCGGCGGGCGAGGCGGGCGAGGTCCTCCGCGCTGACGGCCAGGGGCGTCACGTCAGGGGTGACGGGCAGCAGCGCCCGCCGCTGCCACGCCTGGGCGGCCGCCAGGGCCTCCGGGCTCAGGGGCTGTCCGGCGGCCAGGGTCAGGAAGTCCCCCAGGCGCACGAACTCCAGGCCCTTGACGGCCTTCTTGTCCGCGCGCCCCGCAGCGGGGGACGCCGGGGCGGCCTCGGCGGTCACGCGGGGCTTGGGAAGGAGCCACTCGCCGTCCACGAACGGGAAGGCGCTGCTCACGCGGAAGGAACCCTGGGCGGGCAGCGGGTCACCCTGGAGCCGCACGTCCGCCGCGTACAGCGCGCCCCACAGCAGGTCGCTGGGCAGGTACCCGGCGCGCAGGTCCCGTCCACGCAGGGGCTGCGTGAACGTCAGGACGATCAGGTCGCGTCGCACGCAGCGCCTCAGCGGCTCAGGGGCTGCAGCAGCGGCCCCTTCAGCGCTTCCTTGAGGGCCTGCACCGACGCGTACTCCTGCGCCTCCACGGCCGTGTCCTCCAGGTACGCGCGGCGCGGCTTGACGGTCACGCGGATGGGCAGGCTGTCGATGGTGTCCATGGGGAGCTTCTGCGCCTGACCGAACTTCACGCGGCCGTACCCGCGGCTGCCGTTCCCACCGATGTAATCGTCCTCCAGCCATTCGAGCGCGGCGAGCACGAAACGCAGGTCGTCGCGGACCTGATCGAGGTTCTCGACGGTGTACGTCAGGCGGCTGACGAACACGCTCCCGGCGGGCACGCGTTCCAGGCTGCGGGGGTTGGCGGCGCTGGTGATGCGGTCGAGGAAGTTCTCGCTCTTGATCTCCGTGAACGGGAAGTCACCTTCGAGTTCGGAGAGCACCTCGGCGGTCTTGGGCGTGACCTGCGCGTCACTGACGGCGAGACGCGCCGGGTGGTTGGTGTCGGCCCCCGATTTCCCGGTCGTGCCGAACGTGCGGTCCACGGCGTGCTTCAGGGCCTCCTCACGGGTGTCGGCCTCGTGGCGGTACATGGTGCTGTGGCCGCGGTTGTACCACTTGCCCTGCTCGAGCGGCTGGCGTTTCTCCATACCTTCAAGGGCTTCCACGATGGACCGCAGTTTCCCCTTCAGGCTGCTGCCGGGCACGATGGGCAGGCGCGTGACGGCGTCACGGATGACGACCTTGTCGATCCCGCCGATGGCGAACCCGTCGTTCGCGTTGCCGATGTGCGTGCCGGTCAGGAGTTTGAAGGGCAGTTCGATGATGATCTTGCCGTGAAATTGACGTTCCATGTTCATTTGCCCCCGTGGAATTTGAAGTACGCCATGACCGCCTCACTGAACTTGCGCAGCACCTTGAAGTCCTCGAAGGTCTTCACGGCGCGCGTGACCTCGCCCATCAGGTCCGTGAGCTGACGGATGGCGTGTTCGCCGCTCTTGGCGCGCCCGGCGTTGTACACGAGGCTGATGTTCAGCAGTGCCGCCTCACGCTGCGCTGCGCGGTCCTGCATGTCGCGGGGGGGGGTGTCGGTGCCGCCGGCGTCCATGCCGAGGGTCCGGCCGCGGCGGATGCGGCTCACGCCGGCGGTCGTCTCGGACAGCAGCACGCGAATCTGACGGCTACTCACGCCGTCCCGCTGCAGGTCACGGCCGACCTGTTCGGCCAGTTCGATCAGGGGGTTGAAGTCCGCCAGTTCACTGAGGGTCTGCGCGTCGCCGCGGGCGGCCTTGAAGGTTTGCGTCCAGGTCATGTCAGTCCATCCTTTCGGTTGCGGTGGGCCGCGCGAGGTGCAGGAACCCCAGCACGTGCCCCAGGTGAGGCCAGGTGTCGCGGCGCAGCAGCGTCCGCTGCAGCGCCTGCCACTCGGTCGAGCGGCTGGCGGGCGGCGTGGCGCGGGCCAGCGCGTAGTGCAGCAGCGGCAGACGCCACGCGTCCCCATCCCGCTGGGCGAACGCCTGCAGTTTCCACAGGAACGCGCGCTTCACGTCCAGTTCCACGCCGTCCGGGCCGGTGGAATCCGCGCGGAGGGCCAGGAAGTCCCCGAGGAGGTCCAGGGTGCGGTTCAGGCCACCTGCCCCGTCGAGCGAGGCGAACACGTTCCAGCGGACCGCGGCGCGCGGGTCGTCCAGCGGGGCGTCCGCCGTGAGGAACGGCACGAACCCGTCCTTGACCACGCGTTCGCCGTCCCGCGCCTGCTTTGCCAGAGCCTCGGCCTGATGCGAGAGGTCCGCCATGCGGATCAGGGGGAACTTCGCCTTGGCGATGAACGCCCCGCCACTCAGGCCCAGGCGATCGTTCCCGCCCGTGAACGCCCGGTAGGCGCGGCGCAGGTCCACCGCGAAGGTCAGCACCTCGTTCCACGCGCCGACCACCACGGCGTCGTCCCCACCGCTGTAGATGATGTTCAGGTACCGCCCGTGCCCGGCGCGTTCACTGCGCGCCGCCTGCGGCAGACCCGGCAGCAGGGGGTCCCGCCCGGCGCACAGGGCGTTCACGTACCCCTGGAAGAACAGGCTCATCAGCCGCGAGAGGGTCGCGTGCCGCGCCGCCGAATGACCGGGAATCCCGCCCGCGAAGAACGAGCCCATGTTGTCCGCATCGCAGCGGTACAGCGCCAGCCGCGGCTGCCCCAGCGCCAGGTCCACGAGCTGCTCGTGCGACGCGACGCTGTCCGGCCCCTCGTCCTGATCCACCCCAGTGTTCCGCAGGGACGGGGGGACGTCCCGCACGCGGGTCACGTAGTTCCCCGTGAACATCGGGAACGCGCCCAGGTCCAGCAGGGAGTTCAGGGCCAGCCGCTCGGGCGGCAGCGCGTCCCCCGGCCGGGCCCGCAGCGGACGGTACGCGCGGTCCTGCACCGTCACCCACCCGCGCCCCTGCGCGTCGCCTGCCGGGCGCACCTCCACGTGCGTCGCACTGGGCAGCAGACCCCCGAACGCGATGAGGGCCGCGTCAAGCGCCTCCTCGGCCTCCACGCGCGGCACGGGCAAGGACACCCCACCGAACACCGACGCGAGGCGACCCTGCCGCCGCCGGGCCTTCTGCACACCCAGGAGCCGCGACAACTCCCGCTGGAACTCCCCTCCGGCCTCCACCTGCGCGCGCGGCACGCGCACCACCGCGACCGAGAACCCCAGCGTGCCCTGATGCGCGCCCCACAACCAGTCATCAAACCGCTGCGCGAACGCCGAGACCTCCGCCTCGAACCGCACCGGCAGGTACAGGCCGAAGCCACCCCCACCCACGTACGCCACGTGCACGCGCGACACGCCACACGCCGCCAGCAGCCCCCGCAACGCGTGAACAGCCAGCACCTCCAGGTAGAACGACCGCGCCCGGAGCGACTTCGACGCGTGCCGCGACTGCGCCCGGTAGATGAACTCCTGAATGCCACTGACATCCGCCCGCAGCACCAGCACCTCCTCTCCACACGCCGACAGCGCCGACCGGACGCGCGCCTGATCGAACCACGACACGCCCCCCACCTCAGCCCCCCGCTCGTCCAGCGCCGCCACGAACCCACCAAAGCGTTCCAGCAGCGTCACGGCCGCCTCCGGCGACGACGCCAGCGGCAACGCCGCCTCCAACGCCCCCGCCAGCGCCCCCGCGTCCCCCGGCCCGCCCGGCAGGTTCACCCGCAGCGGGTCCACCTCCGCCAGCGGGTACCGGGCGTCCGCCACGCGGTACACCCCCGAATCGCCCAGCCGCTGGAACAGCACATCCAGCCCCCGAGCCTGACCACCCCGCACATGCCGGAGCAGCGCCTGCAATTCCTGTTCCATCGTCCACCTTTTCCAGCACCGTTGAAGTAATGCCGCGAGTGTAGACGGCAGCCCCGCAGGCCACCGCCACATCTGCGGTATGGCCCCAACGGGGGGAAAGCGGAAACGGCCCAGGCCACCCGACGGAACGAAAATGAAGATTATACAGATGAGAGCGGAATACCTGCGCCCAGTGGTCATAATTCGTATGCAGCGCTTCCAGAATCTCATTTACGTCCCGCAGCCGACCAGGACAGGCAAAAAGACACGGCCGGACTCTCATGTTCGGAAAATGAATGCATACTCATGACGCGCTTACAGTTCACATGCTAAAAAGAACGTGCTGCACGGGCTCGCCCGAAGGTAGAGTCTCAGAAGCACTTCCCTGGTAAGGGATTGAAACGACCATATGCAGCCGTGGGGGTGGGCATCAGTTCGTCTCAGAAGCACTTCCCTGGTAAGGGATTGAAACGGCATATCACGGGCGGGCCGGGTGAAGTCATTGAGTCTCAGAAGCACTTCCCTGGTAAGGGATTGAAACTTGTGTGTGGCGGTGCGGGTGGCGTCCCCCCGTTCGGGTCTCAGAAGCACTTCCCTGGTAAGGGATTGAAACCGCCTACCTCCGATATCGAATGTGTACGTCATGATGATGTCTCAGAAGCACTTCCCTGGTAAGGGATTGAAACGACCGTGAGTGCATTCTTCCAAGTTCCACCGCGCGGTCTCAGAAGCACTTCCCTGGTAAGGGATTGAAACCAGATCAGAATAAGCCTTGAAGTGTTTAACCCATTTGTCTCAGAAGCACTTCCCTGGTAAGGGATTGAAACAGTCGTAGTCCGCCATGACCCGCTCGTACTTGCTGATGTTGTCTCAGAAGCACTTCCCTGGTAAGGGATTGAAACCTGTCCCGGAGGTAGGCGACGGCGTCCCTGCGCAGGGCCTGTCTCAGAAGCACTTCCCTGGTAAGGGATTGAAACACGGAAGGCGTACCACATACCATCCACATCCTTATGTCTCAGAAGCACTTCCCTGGTAAGGGATTGAAACCACGTGTACGCATGCACCCCGTCGAGCGGCAGCGCCTCGTCTCAGAAGCACTTCCCTGGTAAGGGATTGAAACGACTCCTCGGTGGGCCAGACGGCCATGTCGCCCTTGTCTCAGAAGCACTTCCCTGATAAGGGATTGAAACTTCCGGGCAGGGGTTCATGGCGAGAATGCTCAGGGCGTCTCAGAAGCACTTCCCTGATAAGGGATTGAAACGCGCTGCGTGCGAGGGTCAGCAGGTCATCCGGGAGTCTCAGAAGCACTTCCCTGATAAGGGATTGAAACACGATGTGGTGGGTGTGGGCGAGTAGGAAGATGGTGTCTCAGAAGCATTTCCCTGATAAGGGATTGAAACAAGCGTGTGTCGGGGTTGCTTAGCGCCTTGGTGAACGTCTCAGAAGCACTTCCCTGGTAAGGGATTGAAACTCGTTCAGACGGACGGCGCCCTGGTACCCGATGTTCGCGGTGAGGATGGTCTCAGCAGCACTTCCCTGATAAGGGATTGAAAATAGTACGTGTTGTCTCACTTCGTCTTAGGCGGACTGTCTCAGAAGCACTTCCCAGATAAGGGATTGAAACCGTCACGCGCAGCTCTGCCGTTTCCACTCCCATTTGTCTCAGAAGCACTTCCCTGATAAGCAATTGAACCAAGATATTGTAAGTCATGAGTTCACGTTTAGCGAAAATCTCAGAAGGGCCTCCTTGATAATGGATTGAAACTCGCCTAGTCTGAAAATCGCGTTAATTTCCGCTGTAAAGCGTGTTTCAGCAGCACCGCCCCGATAGGGGATTGAAACAAGCCCAACAGCGTTGAAAGGTAAATCGTGAAATAGGTGTCTTAGAAGCACTTCCCTGATAAGGAATTGAAAGCGCCCCCGCCTGTGCATTCGGCGGGGGCGCTTGTCGTTGTGCTGGGTTACAGGGCGTCGCTGGGGCGGCGGATCAGTCGCAGCGCGCTGACCTCCCGCACCTCGTGCGAGTTGGGGATCTGCGCGTGGATCGCCTGGAGGTGCGGGTGGTCAGGGGTCCAGAGGGGGTGCGTGACGATCAGGGTGCGGTCGCCCGTGCGGGTGCGGGTGGTGAACGTGGGGACGTGCGGGTGCAGTCCGGCGGGCGCGTAGCCCAGTTGCGTCAGGACGGCTGGGATGGGCGCGTGCGCGCCGGTCACGAGGGCCGCCCAGGGGTTCGGGTGGTCGCCGTGCGGGGTGTGCAGGTCCGGCGTGTGGGGGTCGCCGCTCAGGATGCGGGTCATGTCCAGCGCCAGTCGCCAGTCGAGCAGGGGATGGTAGGTGGTGTTGGCGTGGTCGCGCAGGCAGCGGGCGCAGCTGCTGTCGCAGTCCGGTGCGTGCCGGTGCCAGTACGGGGCGAGGTGCGCCTGGACGTGCGCCAGGGTCGCCTGGAACGGGCCGGGCTGGCCGAGGTGCGTGGCGTACCCCGCGCCGTTTTCCAGGCGGTCGCAGAGGAAGGCGTGGCCGGTGTCGTTGCCGGTGTGGGCGGGGCCGACGTACAGGCCCGCGTCGAGTTCGGTGGGTTCGATGTCCAGGTGCGCGGCGGCGGCGGCGCGCAGGGTGTACGCGAGGGTGTACCACGCGGCGCGGCCGTCCACGGTGCTCGTGGGTGCGTGGGTGTGCGCGGGCCAGGTGGTGGGGCGGATCAGGAGGGTGTCGGTGACGCGCCGGGAGAGCAGCGCGACGCGGCGGGCGCGGCTGCTGGTCTGCGCGGCGGGCGTGATGGCGGTGTCAGCGGCGTAGACGCCGTGGAGGGTCGGGTGGGGCGTGAAGGTGTACCCGCCGCGCCCCCCGGCGTCGTTGTGGGTGAGGAGTTCCTCGGTGCGGGCGGTCAGGGTGGCGTTGCGCGCCTGGGAGGTGGGGTCGGGGTCGCCGCGCACGGCGAGGGTGGGGCGGCTGCTGCGGCCCATGTACTCGATGTGCCCGTCGTAGTCGTCCCGGTCGCCGTCGGTGTAGAAGTGGCGGGGTTCGCGCGCGTCGAGCACGCGGACGGTGGCCTGGCCGCAGGTGGGGCAGGTGGCGTCGTGCTGGCCGGGACTGGCGGGTTCGGGCATGGGGTGGTGCACGGCGTGGCACGCGCCGCACAGGCCCAGCAGCAGCGGGTTGAGTTCGGCCAGGGGCGGGTGCAGGCCGGGGAGGGTCTGGTGGCCCCGGCTGGTGGGGCGCAGGTCGAGGACGCCGTGGACGGTGTGCACAAGTTTGTCCTTGACGACGGTGCCGCCCGGCGCGAAGGAGCTGATGGCGAGGTCGAGGTCCCGGTCGACGGTGTCGGGCTCGCGGGCGCTGCGGGTGAGCTGGCCGAGCGGGTCGAGGTACAGGTTGCGTACGCGGGTGGGGAAGCCGAACATCGGCAGCAGCGCGGCGCTGGCGAGGCGTTCACTGAGGTGCGCGTGGGTGTAGCGGGGGCTCAGGGCGACCTCGTCGATGCGCTCCAGCAGGGTGCCCAGGATGTCGTCGAGCACCGCCTGCGGGTTCTGGAGGCGGGTGTGCGCCGCGAGGGCCGCCGTCAGGGCGCGCAGTTCGGCGGGCGTGTCCGTCCGCGTCAGGTAGGCCTGCACGACGGGGCGGGTGCGGGGCCAGTCCTCGCTGAGGCCGAACTCCCCGTGGACGCTCTCGGTGCCGTCGCTGGGCAGGCCGCTCAGGGCGCGGCGCAGGATCTCCTTGACGAGCACGCGGCGGAAGATCGTGTCCCGCCCGGTGTCGAGGTACGGGGGTGGGGGGCGTCGCCGGTGATGCTCTCGGGGCGGGCGTAGTAGTACGCGTCGTGACTGCGGCCGCGGCAGAACGTCAGGGCGACGCTCAGGCCCGCGCCGCGTCGGCCCGCGCGGCCGACACGCTGCTGGTAGTTGAAACGCCGCGGCGGCATGTTGCTCATGGCGACGGCGAGCAGCGCGCCGATGTCCACCCCTGCCTCCATGGTGGTGGTGACGCTCAGGAGGTCCACGCCCTGCGCGCGGGGTTCCTCGCCGGGGAGGAACACGTCCTGGAAGTGCCGCTGCCGGGCGGGGCGGGCCTCGCTGCTCGTCTGCCCGGTGAGTTCCTGGGTGTTCAGGCGGTACGCGGCCCCGAAGTCCCGCGCGAGGTACGCGTAGTAGTCCCGCTCGGTGTCGCGCGCGCCGGGTTGCAGCCGGGCGACGCTGGTGTCCTTGCCCCGGGTGGTGGCGCAGGTGGCGCACAGGCCGCCGGCGGCGTGCTGGTAGTACGCGTCGCAGCGCACGCAGCGCCAGCCGTGGGCGCTGCCCGCGAGCAGTTCGAGCGTGCCGGGCCGGAGGTTCAGGCCGTACTCGCCGGGTTCGGCGTGGCCCGCCTGCACGAGCTGATCGGCCAGGACGTCCGGGTCGAGGTTCAGGGCGCGCAGGTACAGCGTGGCGGGTTGTGGCAGGCGGATATCATGGCCCGCCACGTGGCGTTGGCTGGCGGTGTGCCGGCGTTTGACGGCCAGCACGCGGGCCAGGGCGTTGGCGGCTTCCTGCACGTGGACGGGCGTGTGGGCGGGGAGGGGGACGTGCACGAGGCCCTGACCGACGCTCTCGAGGGTCCGCACGACGTGCGTGAAGAGGACCTCCATGATCTCGCCGAGCAGGAGTTCCCGCAGGCGCTCGTCGTGGCGGACGCTGGCCTGGTCGCGCTGGACGGTGACGCTCCGCTCGGCCCAGTGGAACGCGGCGTACCAGGGTTTGACGCCGTCATCGGTGCGGTAGTGCAGGGCCGCACGGGTGTTCCCGCCGGGGCACAGGCCCAGGGTCAGCAGGTGCGTGTACACCGCGTCGCGCAGCTGGCCCAGCGGCACGCGGGTGGGGTACTGGCGCAGCAGGGCGTCCACGTCGGCCTCGGTGCGCTCGTCGCCGAGGTTCATCAGCCACAGCGTCAGGGGCTGCAGCCGGGCGGCGTGCTGCCTCAGGCGGGCGCGGTCGGCCTCGGTGACCGGCTCGTCCAGCGCGGCCTGCAGGGCAGGGTTGACGCTCAGGAAACGGTCGCGGGCGCCGGGCAGCTGGTCGGCGAGGGCGCGGACGGCGCTGGCCAGCACGGCGGAGGCGTCGCCGAGCGCGCCGAGCAGCGCGACGCGCACCATGTCGCGGAAGTGGTCCCGTTCGAGGCCCGCGGCGAGGCGCGCGGCGTCCTGGCGGGAGTCGCTGAACACCACGAGTTTGCGCTGGTCGGCGGGCACTTCGCGCATCAGGGTGCTGGCCAGCACCTGCGTGGCCTTCTGGAAGCCGGTGCGGTGGGGGCGCAGCGGCGTGGGGAAGCGCTCGCGGCGGCGGAAGTCGGTGGTGCACGCCGGGCAGATCGGCGGCATGGCGGGCGCGCCGCCGGGGTTGCCGGCGCTCACGGTGTACGCCCAGACGGGCTGCATGCCGGGTTCGCGGGCCGCGCCGGGGGAGCGGGTCAGGGTGCCGGTGCGGCGGTGCAGGAACGCCCGCTGCCACGAGCAGTCGAGTTCGGGCGCGCCGGACCGGGATTTCCAGCTGTAACTGGGCGTCTCGGGCTGGGTGTCGTGGGACTCGACGGGCCACAGCACGGCGTACGTGCCGTGCGTGCGGTGGTCGCTGCTGTCGGGGACGTCCTCGAGGTCGCTGCGGTCGGCACTCAGGACTTCCGAGGAGCCCTGCGCCTTGCGCTGCGCGCCGTAGAAGGCCGCGCCGCACACGTCGCAGACGATCACGTCGAGGACGCGGCTGCCGCAGTCACAGGCGAGGCGGTGCTCGTCGTGCAGGCGCCCGATGGGCACGCCGTCCGGGCGGCCGGGCACGCAGGTGGGGTCGGTGCAGGCCCAGAGGTTCTGGACGTTCTGGAAGAACAGGTGCGCGCGCAGCGGCGCGAGCGGCCCGCCGTCCTCGCGCCGGGCAGCCGCGAGGGCCATCAGGGCGCCGCGCAGGGCCTCCTGGCCGTCGCTGTGGCCCGCGAACAGGCGCGCGCTGAGCTGGTCCGCGCGGGTGGCGCGCACCTGTCCCTGCTCGTCGGTGCACGCGGCGCGCAGCTCGGCCGGGAGGCCCACGCCGCTCAGGGCGGTCCCGAGGCGCGCCGCGGCGGGACGCCCGCCTGCGGGGGCCGCGCCGAGCGCATCAGCCAGGACTTCCAGGGGCCCGTCCGTGACGGGCTGCGGGGCGGGCGGCTGCACCGGGTCGGGCTGCACGGCCCGCGCGAAGGCGGCAAACGCGTCCGCGTGCCCGCCCACGCCCGCCTGTGGCGCGTCCGGGAGCGAGGCGAGCGTGCCGCTGATGAACGAGAACCGCTGCGGGTCCCGCCCGAAGAACTCGGTCAGGAAGGCCCGGCCGGCGGGGCCGTCGTCGAGGCTGGCGGTCGTGGCGGTGACGCGCAGTTGCGGACTGTCGGGCGTGAGGCCCAGGCGCCCCAGGAGCAGCCGCACGATGAACGACACCTCGGTGCCGGGCGTGCCGCGGTAGGCGTGCAGTTCGTCCACGACGAGGTGGAAGACGTGGTCGGGGCTCGACTGCAGCCACGCGCGGGTCGCGTCGAAGATCGGGGCTTCCACCTCGCGCATGAGCATGATGTTGAGCATGGAGTAGTTCGTGATCAGCAGGTCCGGCGGGGTGTCCTGCATATCCCAGCGGCTCCAGGCTTCCCCGCCGTCCAGGTTCGGGAAGTGCGCGCGGACGTCAGGGTCGAGCCCCGCCAGGGCCGCCGACTGGCGGTCGGTGTCCTGCAGGTGCTGACGCAGCCGCTTGAGGTTCCGTGCGTTACCGGGCGCGCCGGGTACGGGCGTCAGGCCGGTGTAGCGGCCGAAGGTGACGCGGTTCCCGCCGCGGGTGCGGTCCAGCCAGTCGGTCACGGCCGGGTCGTCCAGTACGGCCCGCAGGCGGCGGATCTGGTCCTCGACGAGGGCGTTGAGCGGGTACAGGATCAGGGCGCGCACCGCGGCGGGCCGCGTGACGTGCCCCCACTGCGCGCCGGGCGGGCGGGTGATCCCGGCGCGCCACCAGCGCCGCTCGCCGGGCGCGCGGACCGGGGTCCAGGTGGCGCTCTCGGCGGCGATCTGCGCGAGGAGGGGCAGCAGGAATGACTCGGTCTTCCCGGAGCCGGTACCGGTCGTGATGACCAGGTCGCGGCCCTCGGCCGCGCCGAGGCGCAGCGCGTCGAGCTGGTGGGCGTGCAGGGTGAGCGGCCCGGGCAGCAGCGGCGCGGCGAGGTGCGCGACGTCCCCCAGCGCGCCGGGCAGGGTCCGGGCGGCCTGCGCGAGGGTGAGGCCGCTGCTGGCGTACTGCGCGGCGGGTTCGATCAGGGGCGGCTGGGCGAGCAGGCCCGGGCGGGCCAGCAGGGCCTGCCGTTCCTGGCGCAGCGCGCGGTCGCGCAGCGGGAAGGCACTCTCGACGTACATGCCGTAGATCCGCTCCAGGCGGGCGTGCAGGCCGATGACGTCGTTCACGCCGGCCCCCGGGTGTCGAGCGCCACGTCGAAGAGGGACGCGAGGCGCGCCGCGACGCTCAGGGGCACGCCGGCGTACACCAGCCACCCGCCGCGATGTTCGGGCAGCTGGGCGCTGCACAGCACCAGCGCCCGCTCGTACACCTCGGGCAGGCGGCCCTCGAAGCGGACCGCGAGGGCCTGCGTGTCCGGGTCGTAGCGCCACGGGTCGAGCCAGCCGCCCAGGTGCCCGGCCAGGGCGCGCAGGGTCGTGAATTCCGCGCGGCGCCAGGTGCTCCCGAGGCGCAGGGCGTACTGCGCGCGGCCGTCCACGCGCCATTCGTACAGGCCGTCCCGGTCGGCGCGGGCGTCCGTGAACGCCCGCCCGTCGAAGCGCCGCAGGTCCAGCAGCGCCGCGTTGACGCTGCCGAGCTCCTCGAGCGTCGCGGCGAACGTGCGGGCGTCCGGGAGGGCCCGCGCGAGCGTCTCGCCCGGCGCGCGCAGCGTCACGTCGCCCTTGCCGGGCGCGGGGACCGTGAGGCGGTCCGGCGCGGCCGGGTGCGCCGCGCGGTGGCCGGGCGTGGCGGCGTCCCGCGCGCCGCTGCGCACCCACGCGCCGCCCACATCGAGCAGCGCCGGGGGCGTGACCGTCCAGCGGCCCCCGCGGTGCACTTCGAGGTGCCCGAGCAGGCGCAGGTGCCGCGTCAGGCGGTTGGCGAGCGTCGCGTCCGGCACGCCGAGCGCCGCGCACGCCGCACGCAGTGCGCCCCAGGAGCCGCTCCCGGCGGCGGACAGGAACCACAGCAGCCGCTCGGCGGCGCCCGCGGGGATCTCCGCGTCCACGGCGAGCACGCGGGCGTCCACCTCGAACGGATCCTCGAACGCCTCGCGGCGCACCGCGCGGTACGCCAGGCACTGCCCCAGCGCGCGGACCTGCACCTCACCCGACACCATGCCCTGAATGTCCGGCAGGCTGAACGCCTCCGGCAGCGGCTGCGTCAGGGACCGGCAGCCGGTGAGCAGGTCCTCGATCTCATCCGGGACGACGCCCCACTGCTCGGTCTCCAGCGTCAGGAAGAGCAGGAATTCCCCGCGGGGCGCCTGCCGCTCGACGCGCAGACTCACGACGACGTCCGCGAGCTGCGCGCGGTGGCGGCCCACCAGGCGCGCGATCTCCTCGACTGCCGCGGGCGCTTTCCCGTACGCGCGGTACGCCCGGTACCAGCGCACGCCAGTGCGGGCCGTCACGCCTGCACCTCCCACACGAACGGGCCGCACACCTGCGCGCCGCCCAGCGTCACGCCGCTCAGCTCCGGGGCGGGCGCGGCGCGCAGCGCCGTCCAGTCCAGCACGGTCAGGAGCCGCACAGACCGCACGCCACGCGACTCGGCCGTCACTTCGTACTCCCCGGCCGCGTCCAGCAGCCCGGTCAGCGGCTCGTTCGGCGTGACCGGCGCGGCGTAGACCTCCTGGCCGTCGCGGCAGACCGTCAGGTGCGCGTCGGTCCAGAAGGACGTGACTTCCACGTCCGGCGCGCCGCCCAGCAGGTACGCCCCGCCCCGCTGCGAGCGGACCCCGCCGTGCAGGCGCACGCTCACCCCGCCTGGCGGCCGCAGCGCGTCGTGCAGGGCGCGGGCCGCGCCCGCCGGGATCTCCGCCCAGTGATTGCCGGTCACGAGCACGTCCCGGACCTCCACCCAGCCGTCCCCGGCGGGCGTGGGCTCACCGGTCCAGGCGAGCAGCCCCTCGTCACGGAAGCGCCGCAGGTCGGGCAGCAGCGTGTCCCGCGTGAGCAGCAGGACGTGCTCGCCCAGGCCGGGCGTGCCCAGCGACGCGAACTGCCCGCGGAGGTCCGGATCCTCGCGCAGCAGCCAGAAGTCCCGGGCGGGCAGCACGAGCGCGTCCACGAAGGGACTGCCCGTCACCTCGAACCGCGCGCCAGTGTGCAGGTCCTGGGCACTCACGTCCCCCAGCGGCTGGTAGTACCCGGGCCGCTCGAGCTGCAGCGGCCAGTCCTGCCCGCCCAGCCGGGCGCGCATGTCCGTCAGGCGCACCCCGCGCGGCTGCTTCGGGAACAGGCGGTAGGTGACCTCCCCGCGCCAGTCCTCGTCGCGGTACAGGCCCGCCACGAGCTGCCGTGCCGACCAGGCTCCGCCGAGCCCGTCCCCGGTGCCCTCCCCGGCGCCGGAGGCGTGGAAGGCCTGCAGGGCGTCGAGCAGCGCGCCCTGGACGTCCTCGGCGGCGGCCCCGGTGCGCTGGAGGAGTTCCTGCAGTTTCCGGCTGGGTACCCCGTCGGCCCGCAGGCGCGACGCGAGCGTCTCCCCGTCCCAGCCCGCCGGGTAGCCGCGCTCCGCGAAGAGCCGCGTGAGCCGCTGCCGTTCCGCGCCGTTCAGGAGCGACTGGCTGATCGGGTAGGCGATGAACCGCAGCGCGCCCTCCCCGGCGCGGGCCGTGCTGTCATACCCGCGCCGGCGCAGGAAGCGTGCCCAGGCGCGCCACAGCGGCTCCTCCTCCCCGCTGGGCAGGCCCGGCGGGCGGCCCTGGGAGGCCAGCGGCACCCCGAGGACCTCCGCGAGCCGCTGGAAGTAGTTGCGTTCATGCACCACGCCCGCCGACGCCATGTGCGACGCCGCCAGGACGGTCGCGCCCAGGAACGCGGCGCTCAGGGGCCGCCCGCGGGGGTCGTTGCGCAGCGTCCAGGCGACCTCCACGCGGCCGCGCGGCGCGCAGCTCTCCTGCACGGCGGCGCGGAAGTCCCCCGCCCAGGTGGTTCCCGCGGCGGGCGCGCCCCAGCGCTGCACGCCGATGCGTTCCAGGGATTCGTCGCTCACTTCGAGGTACACGGTGCTGCCCAGCGGCGCGCCGTGCGTCACGTGTTCGATCAGGGCGGTGTTCCAGTCGTAGTACGAGGGCATACCCCCGTATGGCAGCCCGGCGCCCGGAGCGGAAACGCTCACCGGTCGGGCCATGGGGTCACCTCGTCCCAGTCGAGCAGGCGCGCCGGGCGGGGCACGCGCAGACGCGGCACGCCGGTGCCGTCACAGGTCAGGCAGTCGCCCCCGTCCCGGCCGCTGCCCCCGCAGTCCGGGCAGTCCCGCACGGGTGCGGCACGCGGCGCCGGGGCAGGGGTCCGGTCGGTCACCAGGGGCAGGGTCGCGGGCGGCGCTGGCCGGAAGACCGCGAGCAGGGCCGGCAGTCCGCGCCGCTTCACGCAGCCCCCGCCAGGCCGCGCAGGCGCTCGAGAAGAGTTTCCACGGCGCGGGCCCGGTTGCGGATGGTGCGGGTGGTGACGCCCTGCAGCGCGGCGGCGTCCTGCTGCCCGCGGCTGCGCCACGCGACGCGCGCGCCGTCCACACTGAACGACACGGGCGCGTCCTCGTGGAGCGCGTCGGCCGCCAGCCACACCCGCAGGTCCACCAGGGCCGGGTCCCCCGCGCAGTGGATGAACAGCGCCTCGAGCAGGTCGCCGGCGGAGTAGCGCTCGAAGCGCAGGGCCGGGTCGGCTTCCACGTCCGGCACGTCGAGCGCGGCCGGCTCGTCCTCCCCCACGGGAAGGGCGTCGGCACTCACCAGCGTGACGCTCGTGCGGGCGCCGCGGCGGTACCCGGCGCTGCGTTCCGCGAAGCGCCGCCCGTCGTTGTTGTACTCGAACAGGGCCTGCTGCCCCCACCAGCCGGCCAGCGGCGCGACGTCCGGGTTCCACTGCAGCAGGTCGCCGGTCCGCCGGAAGGCGGCGCGCAGGACGACTTCCGTGGCAACGTCAGCCGCGGCGGCGAAGAGCCGCTCGGTCACGCCGCTGCGGCGCAGGTGCGCCAGGAAGGAGCGGCGGGCATCCTGCACGAGGAGGTCGTCCTCGAGCAGGCCGGTGATGAACGCGGTGCGTTCGGGTTCGCCGCCCGTCACCCGGGCGGCCGCCTGACGGCGCTGATGCAGTTCCTGGTAGACGCGACTTTGCATCTCCGCGTCGGTCGCGGCGTCTGGATACAGGATGAGGGGCAGCGGCGCGCCGGGGCAATAGGCCAGACGGACAGGCTCGGGTCGGCGTGGTGGCGTGGTGTGGGGCACGTGAACTCCTCCGTGACCTGCACAGTGCCCGCGGGCCCTTCACCTCATCTGGAAAATTGTGAAACCACTCCACTACACTGCACGCGTGATCCTCGACCTCACGCCGCTCCCCGGCCTGGACGGCCTCCCGGCCACGGGCCCACTGCCGGGCGGGGTCTTCGCGGCCCTGCACGCCGCGAGCCGCCAGGGCGCCGCGCTGGGCCGCGCGGGCGCCCTGCTGACCCTCAGCCGCGCGCACCTGTCCCGCGGCGAGACGCCCCAGGCGCGCATCTGCGCGGACGAGGCCCTGCACCTGACGCGCACGCACCGCCTCGCGCGGCCCCTGCGTGCCCCGGCCCTCCTGACCGCCAGCGTCACGGCGCGCGTCAGCGGCGACCACGCGGCCGCCCTCGCCCTGGCCGACGCGGCCCTGCGCGTCCGCGCCGCGGACTGGCCCGTCCACGCGCACCTTGCCCGCGCCGCAACCCTGCGCCTGAGCGGTGAACCGTGGGGCGCGCTCAGTGCCGCGCACGCCGCGCAGGAAGACACCCGCACCGTGAGCGGCGAGGTCGCCGAGACCCTCACCTGGTTCGCGATCGACCCGGCCGGCACGCACGCGCGCGCCGCGCACCTCGCCGGCCGCCTGGATGGCCCCCTCCAGGCGCGCCTCGCCTGGCACCTCGCCGAGCACGCCCTCGCGCACGGCGCACAGCCCGAAGCCGAGGGCTGGCTGCGCCTCGCGGCAACCCAGCCCTTCGCGCGTGAAGAAGCGGCCCTGACCCCGCGCGCCGCGGCGCAGGCCAGCGTGACCCTCCCGTCAGCCGAAGGCGGCCGCGCCGTGCAGGTCCTCACCCTGACCCGCCAGGGCCTGCAGCGCGGAGCGACGTTCACGCCGGTGCCCGGAGACGGCCGGGCCCTGGCGCTGCTGACCTTCCTGATCCACACCGGCCCGGCCCACTGGGAACGCGCCGCCGACGCCGTACTCGGCGGAGGGGAGCGCGACGCGCTGTACGCGCAGGTCCGGCATCACCTCAGCAGCGTCCGGCACCTGCTGCGCCACCCGGGCGCCGTCACGTCCCGCCGCGGCCTGCTGTTCCTCGACCCGGCCCTCGACTGGCAGGCCGACGCGCTCGCCCCGGACGCCCGCAGCGCACGCCCCTGGCTCCCGCACGTGCCCGGCTGGTGGGCCGAGGACCGCCGCGCGCGCCTGCACGACGGCGAGGAACGCATCGCGCCGGGACACCGACCACCCGGCTGAGACCGCGCCCGTTGGCCCGTCCGCTCAGCCGTCACAGCACACCTGGTGCCATGGATCGCCCGCGCTTTCAGTGCCCCTGCCGGTCGAGCAGGTCCTGCACGCGGCCCGTCCACTCGCTGTACAGGCCCGGCAGGAATGCCCCCCGGGCCTGACCGTGCCCGGCCAGCACCTCGGCGACGTCCACTGTCACCTGCCAGCGCGGACTGAGCTGCACCTGCCGCTCCTGCACGGTCACGGCTTCTGGATCCCCCAACCAGCGGGTGATCCCGGCCACCGCCGCTCGCAGCCGCGACCGCCACTGGCCCGGAGGGACGCCCGGCAGGACGTCCGGGGCGAGCGTATCCATCGGCGCGCCCCCGTAGAGGGCCAGGTACGTCAGTAGCGCAAACGACCGCCCGCCCGAGACGGGCACCGGCGCGCCGTCCACGAGCAGTTCCGGCGCGCCGAGCGCCCGCAGGGCCGCCCGCCGCGGCTGCGCGAGCGGCTCCGCCGACGGCAGGGTCAGCCCCGCCTCCCGCCCCAGCGCGTACAGCTGGGGCAGGCTGGGCGCCTCGTCCCGCACCACAAACGGCTCATCGAGCGCCAGCACCGCCCGCAGGCGTGTCAGCGCCTCCGCCGACCGACCGGCGCGGCGCGCGTCGTCCGCGAGGTGCAGGTCCGCGCGCACCTGGTCGAGCGGCATCGCCTGGATGCGCAGGGCCGGGAGATCCACTGCCCGTCCCTGCAGCCGGTCGATCAGGCTCAACAGCAGCGCCTGACTGCCGCGGTCCACGCCCGGCGCTGACCGCGCGACCGCCTGCTCCTGCGCCGAGCGCGCGGCCGCGAGGTCACCCAGGTGCCGGTGGGCCAGGGACAGCGCCCGGTGTGGCAGGCGCGCGTGCCGATTGTCCGGCGGGCCGTCGAGCGCCCACGCCGCGCGGTCCAGCGCGGCCCCCACCTGACCGCTGAGCCGCTCCAGGGTGCTCAGGCCCGTCCGCGTCAGGACCCGCTCGCCCGCGTCCACGCCGGTCAGGCGCTCGGCGCCCTCCATGGCTTCGAACAGGCGCGCCCGGGCCGGGGCGAGATGCAGGCGGCTGAGGTGCTGCCAGCCGATGTTGTACGTCACCAGCGCCTGATGCGTCGCGTCGCCCCGCCCGTGCTGCCAGGCGCGCACATGCAGGTCATACGCCCGCGCGAACTGCCGCTCGTGCCCGTACAGCGCCGCGCGGTCCATCAGCATCCGCCCCAGGTTCGCGCCCGAAAGCAGCGGCTCGGCCCGCGCGAGGGCCGCGTGCGCCTCGGGGACGCGGCCCAGGTGATGCAGGGCCCAGCCGCGCAGCCACAGGTGCACGCCCCCGTCGTCCAGCTCGTCCAGGCGCGCCAGGGCCTCCGCGAACCGACCCTGGGCATTGAGGTGATGAATCTCGACATAGGCGGGCGCCGACACGTCCGCACTATGCCAGACGCCCGAGGTGGGTCAGACGCCCGTGGTGGCCACGGGCAGCGCAGTGGGCGCCGGCACCGGGCCGGTCCCCCCGCTTCCCTGCTCGGCGCGCGCCGCGCCCAGCAGGCACATCAACAGAACCAGGACACGCATGGGTCCTCCAGGCGGCCCGCCACCGTTCACGGCGCGCCGAAGGGTGCCCGGCAGCCGCGACGGCGCCAGGTGGAGGAATCGAGATCGTCGAACGGGATCCACCGGCATCAGCCCAGTGCGGCGCGGGGATCACCACGCACCCCGGGGGCGCGGCTCTTCCGTGTGGACGGTCACAGCGGGAAGCGGAACGGGCTGGTGGCCTACGCCAACTGGCTCAGCGCAGCGGGCCGTCAGCGGGCACGGACGGGCCTGCCGGGCAGCGCGTCACGGCGGTGGCGGTTCAGGCCGGTGACGCGCCCAGCGGGTCTGGTCACTTTGAGCTGACCGGGCGTCGACTTGGCCGTAGACTGCGAGTCCGGGAGGCCCGCCATGACGTTCGTCCACCGCCCCACCACCCGTAAACGTGCCCAGACGGTCGCGAAGCTGCCGCCCATCCCTACCTTGTCCCCGGCGGAGCAGCACTCAGAGGCCCGTCAGGCGCTGACCCAGCACACGGCGCGCCCGGTCGCGGCGCAGCGGCAGGCGGTGCAGGCACCGCTCAGGGCCGCCACACTCGACCGTCAGGAGGGCCAGCGGGTTCAGCGGGAACGTCAGGAGATTCAGGCGCAGCTAGAGGTCCTGCCCACAGGATCTGAACGGCCGCCTGCCCCGGCCGTCCATTCCGTCCCGGCGAAGCCTGCGACTCGGGACGAGTGGGTGACGGTGCTGCGGCACCGGGCCGGGGAGCTCGAGGGGCAGCGGCTCGACGCGCGGACGTTCGGGGCGTTCCAGACGCTGCAACGGCAGGTGACGCAGCAACTCGCACAGGGCTTCCGGGTCGACCGGGGCGACCCGAGTGCCCGCTATGCCAGCTACGGGGAGCAGCTCGCCACCCTGCAGCGCCACGCGCTCAGTGCCCCAGTCGCCCGCGTGGTGCTGGGACTGGTCCCACCTACCGAACGGCTCTCCCTCCAAAGGGCCACCGACGAGGCCCTGCAGCGTCTTCAGGCCCAGGAGACGGCGGCCCTGCACTTCGAGACGGCACAGAGTCTGCAGCGTCAACTGGCAGAACTCGACACGGAAGCCACGCAACCCCTGCTGGCCCGGATCCAGGCGAGAAGGGGAGGGGGTTCCCCCCTCCCGGAAGCCATCCGGCGGCAATTGGAACAGGGGCTGAACCATGACCTCAGCCGCGTGCGGATTCACGCCGACGCTGAAGCGGACACACTGGCGAAGGGCGTGAACGCGATCGCCTTCACGACGGGCGCGGACATCTTCTTCCGCGCGGGGCACTTCAACCCGAACACGCAGTCCGGACTCGAACTCCTGGCGCACGAGGTCACGCATACCGTGCAGCAGAGTCAGGGGCGCGTGGGGAGCGGCATCGACCCCGACGCTGGTCTGGAAAGTGAAGCCCGCGCCATGGGGGCGAAGCTCGCGCAGGTCATGCCCAGCCCGAAGAGCCTCATGCCCCCAGTCGCGCACCGCAGCGGACCGCACGCGCCGGGCGTGTACAGCCAGCAGGCAGCCCTGGGGCGCGTGCAGGCCGGAGCGGCGCGGCAACTGAGCCTCAAGCCACTGCTCGACCTGCAACCAGGAGGCTGGCAGCGCTCCACTGGTCACCTCGCCGTGCAGCGCTTTGACCTGAGCAGCCTCAACCCGGTCACCGCCGTTCAGAACGGAGCAGCCGCCATCGTCAACAAGGGCAAGGACCTGATCGCCAGTGGCCTGAGCCGCCTTCCCGGCTACCGCGAACTCTGCCTGGCCTTCGGTCGCGATCTCGTGACCGGCCAGACCATCAGCGGAAGCGCCGACAGCATCCTGACCGCCCTGACGAACTGGGTGCCCGGCCCCCTCAAGGACATCCTGCGCGCCCTGCGGGAAACCAGGGTGGTTGACAAGGCCTGGCAGTGGTTCCAGGGACAGTTGGGCAAGCTGAACCTCAGCGGCGTGCTGGGCGAGGTGGCCGGCGCCATCCAGGCGGCTGACCTCGGCAAAGCCAAGAGCGCGGTGACCTCCCGCATCAGCGGCGTGAAGTCTCTGATTCTGGGCTGCGCGGACCACATCGCCGGGATCGCCATGACGGCCCTCTCAGCCGGACTGGGGCCGCTGGGTAAGACGATCATGGCGGGCCTGCGCGGCGCCAAAGGCAGCGTGGTGCAGATTCTCAAGGACCCCGCCCGCTTCGCCCGCAACCTAGTCGAGGCGGTCAAGGGCGGATTCAAGCAGTTCTCCACGAACGCCCCCAAGCACCTGCAGCGCGGCGTGGGTCAGTGGCTCACCGGGAGTACCGGCATCAGCTTTCCCGCGAAGTTCGACCTGCAGGGCGTGTTCCTGACCGCCCTGAGCGTGATGGGCCTCACCTACCAGGCAATGCGCGGCAAGTTGGTCAAGGCGCTCGGGGCGGGCGGTGCCCAGAAGGTCAGTGCCGCTGAGCGCACCGTTGAGGTGCTGCAAAGCCTGAAGGGCGGCCTGGACAAGGCGCAGGAGATGAAAACCGAACAGGGCTCTACCGGTAAGGCCGTGCAGGACGGCATCAAGACGGAAGTCACGAACAGTCTGGTGCTGGCCGGGATTCAGAAGGTCGTGACCATGCTGGTCCCGGGTGGCGGCTTGATCAGCGCCATCATCGGGGCGTTCCAGACTGTGCAGGTGGTGGTGCAGCAGGCCGCGCAGATCGGGCAGGTGATCACCAGCGGCCTGAGCAGCGTGGCGGCGATCGCGGCCGGGAACATCAGCGGCGCAGTGGGGGCCATTGACCGCACGCTGGGCGGCATGATTCCGATTGCGCTGACCTGGCTCGGGAAAGTCGCGGGCCTGGGCAACTTCGGGACCAAGGTCAAGGCGGTCATTCAGAAGGTGCGCGGCCGGCTCGACCGGGTGGTGGACAAGATCGTGGCCAAGGTCAAGGGCCTGATCGAGAAGCTGACCGGCAAACGCCCTGGTGCAGCCGACACCAAGAAGGCGGACTCAAAGACCTCGGCCGGCGCCCGAACGCCTGTCGAGTTGACCCTCTCCTTCGCGGGGCACACCCTGTTCGTGAAACAGGCGGCCACTCCGGTGCTCGACATGGCGTCCAAGCGGGACACCCTCTCGTACAAGGTGGGCCGACACGGCAGAGTGATCAAGGGCCTCCAGAAGACCCTGCCGGCCGATTCAGACGGCTACCGCCTGCTCGACACGCAGTTCGGGGAACTGAGGGCAATCGGCACCGCCGACAAGCACCTCCGGAAGTTGCTGAAGCAGCCGGTGGACGCCGACTCGCAGGTCAGTCTGCGGATCACCCAGTCGTCCAGAACCCTGGTCTCGCAGATTCAGGGCTTCCTGAAACGGCACCAGCTGCCTGATATCGGTGACGGCCTCGAAGCGTGGCTCAAGGCCTTCAAGGAGAGCAAGGCCAAAGAACACGGCGAATTCGAACCGCAGAACCTCAAGCTGTCCACCGATGGTCAGAAGATCATCATTTCCTACACCACCAAGACCGGCAAGGGCTTCCAGACGAGCGTGGCCAGAAGCGGGCACACCACCAGCACCAAAGGCTTCAACCTCGCCCTGACATCGCTGGGCCGAGGCAGAACAGGTGATCCGAGCAACAAACTGAAAAACTACGACCATAACAGCGCGCACGTGCTTGCTAACTGGTTCGGCGGCAGCGGGTACAGAAGGAGCCTCAACTTGGTCACCACTAGCGACCACTTCAACAAGATCGTCATGGGAGAGCGGGAGAAGCAGATCGTCGAGTGGGTGAAGGCGAACAAGATCGTGCTCTTCGATCTGCAGGTCGACGTGGACTGGGGTCAGGTGTCCGAGGAGGCCGTGATCGTCAAGATCATCGATCAGATCAAAGGCCTGTACGGGCTGACGGGGGCGACCCTCATCAAGACTGAGCGCAGCCTCGCCAATCGCATTGCCCGCTTTAAACCGCTCCTCAAAGCCGTTGAGGACGTGGTCTACCGGGCCGGCGGCCAGGACACTGGTGGCGTGAGGAAGAACATGCGCCCCCTAAGCACCGGAGCGGATCAGTGGCTCAGAACCTGAGAACTGGGGAGAATAGGACATGGACAAGCGCACCGTAGAACAGGACGCCACCCGGTTTATCCAGAAGTTTCTGGACAAGGAGTTCGCCTGCTGGGAACTGGCCTACCGTGAACTCGACAGCGCGAAGTACGAGGCGGCTGTCGCGGCGTTCGTCCGCGAGTTCTTCGCCTTTGAGGCGGTACCGTCAATCACGCGACCGAGGAAGGTTTCGGCCGGCTGGCTGGAAGAGGCCAAGGAGTATCTGGCAGCTACCACCGAGCGCCCGCTCTTCAAGATTGAGCAGTACCTGGCAGGCGACGAGGCGGTCTACGCGGCGTACACCGGGTCGAACGACCTCGGTTCGGACTCGTACGCCGAGGTGTTTTTGTACAAGAACTTTGCGGGTCGGTACCGCATCTTCTCCGTCTATCACTCTGATCCCGATGGGGGCATAGAGCACTTTGACGGTGAGGAATTCTCCTTCAGCCGAGCCAAACTGGTCGCCATTGAGAAATTTCTCGCCCCCACCGACGAGGCAGACCTGCTTGATTACCAGCTTGAGCCGGTGTGAGAAGGCCCGCAGGACAGCATCGAACGCCGGAATGCGAGACTTGGACTAGCTAAAACAAGCTATTCAACTCCAGTCCCGCGCGTTGCAGCGGCCAAAAAGCCTCGTATTCTACGTTCTCGAAGGCGCCAAGGGGCGTGTGCAGGCGCAGATCTTTGGGAAGCGTACCGGGCGCTGCTGCGTGAAGCACAGGTGCTGATCGTGCGGGGCTTGAGATTAGACCTCCTGCGAAAGTCACGCCGTGCCAGCAATGGAGCGATTGCACACGGCCGCAATGAGATTGACCCGCAAGGAAAAGCGCCGCCGTCGGTGCCGGTACACGTCCTTCAGCACACGAAAGATCTTCAAGCGGCGAATGACGTGCTCAACCCGCAGGCGGGTTGACGCCAGCGCCCGGTTCTCCTGACGCTCTTCGGGAGTCAGCGGTCTGGTCCGCGACACCTTGTGCGGTGTGATCGAGTGGCCATGTTGGGCTGGCCCCAAAGTTTGGACAGTTTCGAGTAGAGACTCGGCTCAAGAGCAGGGTACAACATGGGCTCTTTCTGCTTACCCAGGGGACGGTCTGACGTCCACATTTGCGGTGCCCTGTCCGCAAAGGGGGGCGGCAGGCCGCCCCCTGGCCTGCTGAGCAAAATCGTCAGGGGTTCGGTAGCCCAGTGAGGAATGCGGTCTTTCGGCGTTGTAAAAGCCTCAGCCCCCCCGAACTGCGGGCCCACATCGCCGACGCCCACGGACGGGGGCGGGCGCTGTACGGCTGAGCGTGGTCAAGCGGGGCCTTACAGGGGTACCCGCCTCATCAGTCGTCTGGCAGATGACGAGGTCTTCTGCGCCACTTGTCCCGTTGCAGTCCCACGGCTATCGTCTGCTGCCCGCTGCTCCAGCACGTGCGTCACTGGTTGACGGTGCATTCCTTTCTAATGCAATCATGACACCGTCCTCTTCCACGCCCGCTTTGTTTTACCTCCGCGCGCAGGGCATACAGGCCACCGGGCAGCCCGTGAAGGGAGGCTTTCTGGTCTTGAAAGGCAGCCAGGCGCGCGCTGCGTCCGCCAGCACCCTCCGCCCTAAGCAGCAGGCACTGAAAGACCAACTGCTTGCTCAGGGCCAGCTGGTGGCAGCCGCCGTTACAGGCACGCTTGAATTTGCGGAAGACACGCTCTTCTCCATCGCGACCGACGCGACTGTCGTTATTCTGCATTCCTCGACGCCAGCGTCTTCCGGGTGGGTCCGCACGCTCTCAGACGGCCGCGAGGAGACGTACGGCGCTTGGCAGCAACGGCATGGACGGACAGGTTCATTGTCGCCGCACGCCAACAGCTCGAATGGTCCGATCCTGCATGCCGGACGTCTCGCCGCCACCGCCGTCTGGCTGAACACTCAGGAGCAGAATCTGGAACAGAACGAGCGGGCTTACAAGCTCAGCGGCGCGCGCGACAGCGAGGAACGTCTGCATGCCACCCTGAGCGGCGCGGGTCCCACCAAAGTCAACGTGCAACCCGGCAACAACCTGAACATGCTGAGCTGGCGCACGGCCGGCGGCCTGAACGCCCTCGTGAACCGTGGCCACGCGGCGTTCAGGGATGCCCTGGCCACCCTGCGGCGTGATCCGGTGAATCCGGACGACGTCAATGCGTTCTGGACCACCCTGACACCTCTGGCAGACACGCTGCCGGATGCAGACCGGAAGCCCATTTCCGGGCAAGGTACCCGGGCCAGCATCGCGAGTTACTTCCTGTTCCTCGCTCAGCCGGAACACCACCCTTTTTACCGCCCGACCTTCGGGGGTCAGGCTGTGGAGTGGCTGTACGGCGGCCAGCCCCTCGACCGCCAGTCCACGGGTCACCTCCTCCACGACTACGTGCGTCGATGCGCCACGCTGCTGCCCGCTTTCCAGGCGGCGGGCGTGCCACTGCGCGACATGCTCGATCTGCAGGGCGCCCTGTACCTGATCAGCAGTCAATACCCCGGCGGTCCCCGCAGCGCCGACGTGCAGCCGGCAGACCCGCTCCGCGCCGAATACGAGGCGTTCCGCGCCGATCCAGTTCAGGCGTTCCGGTGCGAAGTCCGCCTGACCCGGGCCGCGCAGGTCAGCGCGCGCCTGCGGGATGCGGACGCGGTAACGCTCACCGAGTTCAACCGGGACGTCTGGCAGTTCGAGTCGGATGCCACCCTGGACGGCGTCAGTGTCAGGGGAACGGTGTACTCGGATGTCCTCGGTGCGGACCGCGCCGCCGAGTTGACCGACGCGCTCCGGGAAGAACGACTGTCGCTCTGGGGAAACTACTGCTGGGGCAGCGCCACCACGGTTTACGGCGCGCAGCTCAACCTCAGCGACGACGAGAAGCAGCGTCTCGTCCGTCAGGCACTCCACATCCTCGGCAACGACGCGCTCTCCCCTCTCGAGAAAGTCCAGCAGATCGAGGCTGTGCCCGGCTTCGGCCCGAACAGCGCGACGGGGATGACCATGCTCGTCCATCCGGACGCCGTGGCGCTGAACAACCGCCCATCCCGCGACGCGCTGAAGGCCCTCGGGTATGACGTGTCCACACCGGCAGCGATGCAGGATTCAGCCGCGGCCCTGCTCGAGCGGGTCGGCGCGGACACCTTCCCGGAACTGGACTGGTTCCTGTACACCCGCGCCTCCCGCACCGGGCACTGGTGGGTGAATCAAGGCCGGACCTACGACGAAGAATGCGCTGGTGGGTACGTATGGGCCAGCCAGGAAACGAACCGAACCGTCCAGCATCACGAGAACGTCGCCCGCCTGAAACCCGGTGACCGGATCCTGCATTACGCCGGTCAGACCATCCGCGCGGTCAGCACCGTGAGCGCCCCACCTGTCGAAGTGAACGACGAACGTCAATCCGCCAGCATTCCTTCGAAGCGCTTCGGGTACCTCGCGACCACCGACTACCGACCACTGCCTCAACCGGTGCCGATCAGCAGTCTCGAGCCCGAATGGCGCACGGCTCAGCACGGCCCATTCGATAAGAACGGGACCGTCCAGCTCGGGTACCTGTTCGAGGTCAGCCCGGCCCTCTTCGACCGCGTCACGCGGACCCGGGACGGCTCAGACGCCGCCCAGCCGAGTCATGACGCCCCGTTTGAGCCGAGGTCGTTCGGTGAGATTCAGGCGGGCATCGAGCAGACCGGCCTGAAAATCGATCGGAGAACGCTGCGCCGCTACCACCTCGCCCTGCAGACCCGCGGGTTCGTTATCCTCTCCGGCGTCAGCGGCACCGGGAAGACGTGGCTGGCCGAGGCGTACGCCGAGGCGTCCGGCGCGAGGGTCGGCGTGTTCCCGGTCGCGCCGAACTGGACGAGCAACGAGGACCTGCTCGGGTTCTACAGCCCGCTCGACGGCGGCCACTACCACCACACCGCGTTCAGCCGGTTCCTGCTTGAAGCCGCCGAAGAATACCGCGCCGCCCGCGCGGGCGGCCGCCCGCCCCGCCCGTACCACCTCATCCTCGACGAGATGAATCTCGCGCGCGTCGAGTACTACTTCGCGCAGTTCCTCTCCCGGATGGAGTTCCGCGCCCGTCATCCGGACCGGGAAACCACGCTGACGCTCGGACCCGATCTGACCGTCGTCCTCGGACCGAACGTGACTGTGACCGGCACGGTGAACGTGGATGAAACCACCTATGACTTCGCCGACAAGGTCTACGACCGCGCGCAGCTGATCGAACTCAGCGTCAACCGGGACGACCTGGCCACCCACCTGACCGGCAATGCTCAGGCGGACCTGATCCTGTCCATCTGGGACGTCATCCACCCGGTCGCGCCGTTCGCGTTCCGGATCGTGGACGAGCTCACGGAGTACCAGGCGGCGGCGCGGCAGCTGGGCCTGGACCCGCTGGACGCCCTGGACGACGCCGTGCTGCAGAAGGTCCTGCCGAAACTCCGGGGGACGGACGCGAGGCTGCTCGGCACGCTGAGCGAGTTCCTGACCCTGGTGGAGGGAACGCTGCCGCTCAGCCACGCCAAGGCCGGCCGGATGCGCGACGAGGGCACACGACATGGTTTCATCAGCTTCCACTGACGCCACAGGCGAGCGCAACGGGGCGCTCGCCTTGAGATGGTTCACCACCGCCGGTCTCCCCGCCTCCGGCCCGGCGGAGTGGGACGCGGCGTACCTCACGCTGGACGCGCCCGGCTCATGGGAGGCCATGACCGTCACCCGCAACGGTCTCCCCTGCCCGGTCACGCTCAGGCGCCTGAACGGCCAGGTCCGCACCACCGTCGATTGGCCCCGGTCTGGCCCAGGCCACTACCGCCTCCACGTCACGGTCGAGGGGAGCCGGCACACCGCCACCGTGACGGTGCACGCCCGGAAACTTCCGCCGGGCGGATTCGACGCGATGCTCGATGACCTGCATGTGCACCTCCCGGCGGACGTGGCCATCAGCCTCAAACGCGCCGGCGGCCTCGCCGGTATCCAGCTCTCCGAGCTCAAGCCCGCCACCCTGCAGGAGGAACTGGCTCGCCTGAGACGGGCCGTCCACGGCACGCCCGACCGGCCGGGACTCGCCGCGCTCCTCCCCGTGATCGCCCGCTCACCGCACGAGATCCTGCAGTCCTCCGGCGTGATGGTCCGGCGTGAACTCCTGAAACGGCCCCGCCCCGCGGCACTCGTCCAGGCACTCAGCCGGTCCTCGGCTCACACCGGCGGGCATGCGCCGCGATTTCCTGACGAACGTGTCCAGCCGACCGTTGACGTGTACGAGAACCGCGTCGTCCGGGCCTGCGCCCACCTCGTCCTCCACCGGCTCCGCACTCTGGCACAGCTCGCCGCCCGCGACCCCCGTCTCGGCCCACCGGTGCATGACCTCCACGTCACGCTGAATTCGGCCCTCCGCGCCGCCTCGTTTCTCCGGGACGTCCGGGATCTGAGTGGCGCGCCCAGGCGGCTCACCATGGTGCTCCTGCGTAGGCCCGAGTACCGCGCCGCGCTGGAGATCCTGCTGGAACTCCAACGGTCCCTGCGCGTCACCCTCGACGACGACCGCCTGCTCGAACCCCTCGGCAACACGCCCAGCCTCTACCAGACCTGGGGCGCACTGCACGTGATCCGCGCCCTCACCGACACCTGCACCGAAGCGGGATTCACCCTCCGGAACGAGCGCATCGCCGTCCCCCATCCCGGCACGCTGCTGCTGCGCGTCCTCCCGGACGGCCAGCCAATCCTGACCTTTGAGCATCCCCGCACCGGCTGCACCGTCACCCTGGCCAGTGAGCGGACCTTCCGGCAAAGCGGCGCCGGATGGCAGTCCGTCAGCTTCTCACAGCGGCCAGACCTGGTCATCGAACTCCGCGGCCCGGGACGTCCGGATGAACTGTGGATCCTCGATCCGAAATACAAACTCGGCAGCGACGACGCCCCTCCTGAGTCGTCCGGGACGCCCCCCTCAGGCAACCCGAACAAGACCGACATCGACAAGATGCACTCGTACCGGGACGCCATCAGGGACCCGGCCGGTCGACGGGGCGTGACCCTGGCGGCGATCCTCTACCCCGGTCAGGACCACGCGTACGGGCCGAACATCCACGCCATTTCCGCGCGGCCCGGCGCGACCGACAGCCTGAACGCACGGCTGCGCCACCTGTTCGCGACTCACCTCGCCCTGCCGCCTTCACAGGCCGTGACCGGACACGACTCGGACGCCCCCGTCCCATGACGCCTGGCCGAGTCCCCCGATCACTGCGGCGGTGTCATCGGTTCCGGCTGCCGCGCGCCGGCACGCCGGTCAGGACGCTGAACGGCGAAGGGGCACACCCGCCCACAGATTCCCCGCACCGCAGTGAGTTCACGATGTTGCAGGCTGCCGCCGTCGTGACCCGTGACGTGGACCGGCTGACCACCATGACCGGTCACTCCGCCCGCACGTCCGGACGGAACGGCAGCGCCGGGCCAAGAGGCGAATTCAACCGCAACGACGCTCAGAGCGGCAGCGACGCGGGCGCCACCTGGCGGCGCCTCTGCAACGACACCCGTGAAACGACGGCGTCGCTGGACGTCGGTGCAGGTCACGGCCTCCCCACCCTGCTCCAGGCGCTGGCAGACCTGCAGGGCCCAGGTCCCGTCCGCAATGCCCCCGCGCGGAACGGCACGCAGGACCAGAACGGACGACCTGGTGTCTACACGACCATGTCGCTGCTCAGAACCGTGCGCTCGAGGCTGGACCCGGCGCCCGGCCAGGGTACCCTCAAGCGGGCCATGACCAACTCGTCACTCCTGTCTCCCTGGCAGACCGTAGAGTCCACCGTGGCGGACGACCTCCTGCTGGCACAGGCGACGCCGCACCTGCGGCGACAGGGGCAGCGCGCGCAGACCGCCGTGATCCTCCAGGGGCGCCTGAGCGCCCTCAGCCAGTTCATCACGGGTCGCCTCACACAGGAGCACCTGGACCATGGCCGTCCGTCCCTCCAGCATGCCGGTTATCAAGGCGATGGACACGCGCGTCGAGGCGCGATTCGCCCGACCGCACCTCTCCCTTCTCCTAACGGCCGTGTCCGAGAACCGCGACCGACTCACCAATCCTGGCCGCCTGCTCGATCCGTGGTGCGCCGCGCACCCGACAGCCGACGCGCTGTACCTGGCTGCCCGCTCTTCCGCTACGCCCCGGGCCTCGTGATGCCCAGACCCCTCGTTTCCCCTGGACGGTGCCATGCGACTTCCCCTCGTGCTGCTCTGCCTCCTCACGGCCTGCCGACCCATGTCTGACGCGGCCCCCGACGTGACCTTCCAGACGGTCCAATCTGCCCTGCTCGACGTACCGGACCTGTACTGGACACCCTGCCAGGGCGGCAGCAGCGACTACCGCTACGCCACCTGCTATGTCGACGACAGTCCCAATCTCACGGACCACTTCCGTCAGGTGGTCGCGCGACTCGAAGCGGCCGGGTTCAGCGCCGTGTCCACCGGCAACCCTGATACCGACCTGAGCGCGACCCTGCGGGCACGGGACGTCCCGGCCGAGCTGACCGTCACCTCCAACGGCCCCGCGGTTCGCCTGACGATGCAGCATCCCGAAACCGGTAAATTCGGCGCGAGTGGCACCGGTCTCGACGGCATGCGTCCGTACGTGCGGCAGACGGCGGACGGCTTCGCCCGGCAGATGCTGTACGCCCTGCTGATCAGCGGGGACCTGAGCCTGAGTGAGATCCAGCGGGCCATCCGACCCTGTGGCCAGCCGCAGCCGGGCCGCCTGTGCGCCCAGACGGGATGGACGGCCGCCGCGTTCCGCGCCGCGCTCGCTCTGGAGTACTTCGTGGGAGACGACGCGTACCTCGCGCGGCTCGACGCGCAGCCGACCTTCGTATATGCCGAGGAACCCCTGCTCGAACGCCGGGAGATCGAGCGGGCCGCCATCCGGGTCGACAAGCTCGCACAGGGCCGGTACCGGGTGCAGGATCAGGAGCGGTACCCGGACGTCCAGGCCGTTCTCACGTTCACGCCGGGCGCACCGGTGGACCTCCAGGTGGACGTGACCGACCGGGCTGGAGAGATCAACCGGACGTCCTCCCCCACGCGGTGATACGCAGGAGCATCACGCGTCCATAGCGCGGCCCATGATCCCCGTTGACGGGTGCTGGCCAGATCTTCGCGAGGTGCGACCGGAGACCAGTCGGGTTGACCACGGCGCCATCAGAGCGCCGACTGGACCGTCTCGGCCGCCTCTCAGCTCGCTTCGAGCTGGACGTGCTGGAGTGCGTCGAGCAGCCCGGTCACGAAGTCGTCAAGTTGCCCTTCCCGCTTGGCCCGCGTCGCTTCCCGCGTGACGCGGGCGTGATCCAGGCGGCCCAGGATCAGCGCGAGGCGCAGCAGCGCGTACTCGCTGACGGACATCCGCTCGCGCAGGAGGAACTGCACGGTTTTCATCGTGGCCTCGACGCGCTCCTCGAGGTTGCCGTCTTCGCTGGCCACTTCGTCCAGCGTCGGCATGTATGACGCCGGGGCAGGCGCCTGGCGCTGCGGCGCGACCTGCGGCACGTCGGTGTACTTGCCCTGATCGTCACGGACGACGTCCACGAGCAGCGCCGAGCGGTTCCGGGCTTTGTAGCCGCTGGCGATGAGCGCCTCGAACTTCTGCAGTCGGGCGCTCACGTGGGCCTCTCCAAAATCGGTCAGGAGTTTCTGCGCGACGGGCAGCGACACGCGGTAGGTTCGCAGCGCCTCGATCAGCGGCGAGGCCGGCTGCGTGTCCAGCGCGACGAACCGGTAGATGATCGTCTGGGCGCGGCCCCGCCCTTCGTAGGTGACGTCTTCGAGGTAGCCGCGCAGCATGAGTTCCTCATGCGCGCCCTGCAGCGTCGCGCGGATCTTGTTGCTCCGCCGGTCGACGATCTTGCAGGCTTCGGCCCACTCGATGATGTTGACACTGAGGGTCGGTTGCAGCGTGCCGGGCGTGACCGGATCGTACCGGCGCGCGTCGAGCAGGCGGTAGACCGCACGTGTCTGGGGCCGTTCGAGACTCGTCAGGAAATCCAGGTCCAGTGGCTTGGTGTACCGCGCGCGGATGGAGCGGACAATCGGTTCCGCGAGGCGGATCTTCAGGACGCTGCCGCTGGAGAGTTCGGTCGCCTCGTCGTCACTGGTGAATTCGAGTTCCGACAGGTAGTTGAACGTCGCGGTGGTCCAGTGGCCCCGGCCGTGGTCCCGCCAGGCTTCCGAAGCGGTGTAGGTGGTGGTGCGCAGGCGAAAGAGGGTCTGAAGCAGACTCTGGTAGTACCGCCCGGACGTGTCGAGCCCGGCGCGCCGCAGGATCTGGTACGCGGTGGTGCGCACGGTCCCGTCGTCGGGGCTTCCCGCCTCGGCGTACAGGTCGATGATGGCGGTGGCCACGTCGCCGTCCAGACCGTGAGGGACGCCGCCGTACTTCGCGACGGCGTCGCAGGTGAGCCGGGCGGGGCGTCCATCCACATGAAAGTCGACCGTCCAGCTGACGAACGACTCTGGGATGCGTTCCTGGACACTGATCAGGCCAAGGCGGGCCACGTTGGCTTCCTCGAAGCGGATCAGGTCCGAAGTTGGCCTGGGACTGACCTTCGCCGCGTTCTGGCGTTTGCCGTCTGCCGTTGTCGCTTTGCGTGCCACCCATCCTCCTGTCTTCTAAATGGTCATGATACCCGCTGACCCGGCGCGCCGTGATCCAGATTGAACGCCCCAGATTGAACGCCGGTGACGGCCGGTGAGTATCGGACTACTCAGGCGATTGCCCGGTCCGGGTGCCGTTCAGGCCCTATCGGACTACTCAGGCGATTGGTTCTCGCAGGGGTATCGGACGACTCAGGCGATTGAGTGGGTCGCGGCATGCTTTTCACCGTCCTGCAGGCTCTGGCTTCACTGCAGGTTGCTCAGCTTGAACGGTATCGGACTACTCAGGCGATTGGGGGACAAAACTATCGGACTACTCAGGCGATCAGAGTCTCTACATATCGGACAACTCAGGCGATACGCGAACAGGAGGTATCGGACAACTCAGGCGATTGGGGGGGCAGAAGTATCGGACTACTCAGGCGATATCTCGGCCGCACTATCGGACAACTCAGGCGATTGGGGGGCAAAACTATCGGACTACTCAGGCGATTGAGGGCTCAAACTATCGGACTACTCAGGCGATTTGCGCCCCTGAATGCCGTCCAGCACGCGAATGCAACCCGGCCCTGATGATGATCATTCAATCTTTTTAAAGATCTTTTTTCAAAAAGAACAATCAACAATCAGAGGATGGCCGCTCAACTTTCCGCAGCCCGCTTGGATTCTGCCCAGAGCTGCGTTGCCTCACCGTGAATGGCGGTGAGGAGAACCCCGTCCCCTCTCCCCTCCACAGGGGCGCACAGCTGGCCCGTAAAAGGCCGACCAACTGCAATCAGCGTCTGGACTCCGCAGACGCCCCGCGCGGCCCCTTGAACGGGCTGCCACGAGCACACGGGCGGTCGTGCCCTCCACCCGGTGGCGCAGTTGCTCAACCAGGACGGCGTTCCATTGACGAAGTGTTGCGTGATCGAGCCTCAACATGTACCCAAGAAACCTGAGGGGACAACGGGGCGATTCGGGCAGGGCCTGGGGCACTTGCGGCAACGGACGGCCCGCGCTCCTTCTAGGCTGATGGTCAGTTGCCGTCCAGGCTCATCCCTCGCTGCTCATGTGAAGGACTATGTTCGACCCGCAGACGAAAAGAACCACCTCGCCGTCCAAGACGACCACATCGCATAAGGCCGCCCCGCGCAAGACGCCAGTGCAGTCCGGTCCATCCACGACCGGCGCAGCCCGCCCCAGCCCGGTTCAGGCGCGTCAACAGGTGAAGACGGTCACCGTGCAGACCACCACGCCCGCTGCGGTCACGGTACGGTCCGCACCGCCGCAGCCGTCCGCCGCCCCGCGCAAGACGATGACACGGCCCGCACCTCACACACCTGGCGCAGCCCACCCCATACCGGCTCAGGCGCGGCGGCGTGAGCAGAAGCACACCACACCCGCTGACGTGCTCACGGATCTGAACACACTGTCCGCTCCGGATCACCTTGCACCCGAACGGGTCCAGCAGAGCCTGCAGACCAGCACGGCCACGCTGCAGTTCAGGAAGATCTCAGGCCGGCTGTACGTGAAAAAGCCCGGTGAGTCCTCGGGAATCACCCCGGGCGACATCATGCAAGGTTCGCTGGGCGACTGCTACCTGCTCGCCGGCATGGCGGCCGTCGCCAAAACCAACCCCGAGATGATCAAACAGATGATCACCCAGAACAAGGACGGCTCGATCACGGTCCGGTTCAGTTCCCAGAAGCCCGTGCTGGGGCAGGTCTACTCCAGCATGAATGCCGTGCCGCGCAAGGACCGGTTCGTCACCATCCAGAACAACTTCGCCTTCCCCAAGGGCAGTCCAGACCCGGTGGGGGCTGTCAAAGTCAATGACCTCTGGCCGCTCATCATCGAGAAGGCCTTCATCAAGGAGGTCGGTGGAGCGGACACGGCGGGGCAGGGGGCTTTTCCGCGAAAGTGCTGGAGAATTACTTCGGCATCGCGATGTTGACGCAGGAGGCTCTTCCTGAAGTGCCGCAGACGGAGATCCTCCAGTACCTTCGGGCGGCCGACGAGAAGCCCACCATTGCGAGTACGGGGACGTTGACCGAGAAGCAGAACGCAATCGCCTCGAAGTACAACAACATTGTCTCGGCGTGGTCTGCCCCCCGAAAACTGGACGGGATGAAGTAGAGAGTCAGGCTCGCCCCCCCGCCAGCCGTAGGCTGGGAAGCGAGGCCCCCATGAAAAACCGGCAGTTCAGCGAAGATCAGATCATCAAACTGCTCCAGGACGCCAAAAAGGGCGAGAAGTCAGTCGAGGACCTGTGCCGTGACTTCGGCTGCAGTCCGGCGTCCTTTTACGCCTGGAAGAAGAAATACGGCGATACGGCGCCCGACGAAGCCAAACGGCTTCGTCGTCTGGAGAAGGAGAACGCCCGCCTCCTGAAAATTGTTGGGCAGCAGCGCCTGGAAATCGATGCCATGAAGGACGTGATCCAGAAAAAGCGGTGACGCCCGCCGAGAGACGGGCGGCAGCGAGGCAACTCGTCGCCGCCCAGGTCAAGCCCGAACGGGCTTGCCTCCTGGTGGGCATTCCCAGATCCACCTGGTACTACCGTCCGAAGCCGCGTCACGATGGGGATCTCCGGCAGCACATTCGCGAACTGGCCCTTGTGCATCCTCGACGCGGGTACCGGTTCATTCACGCGCTGCTCGTCCAGGAGGGACATCGCATCAACCGGAAGAAGGTCCGGCGCATCTGGCGGGAAGAGCACCTGACGGTCAATACCAGATGCCGGAAGAAGATCCGCACGGGAGCGGGTGTTCCCATGCAGGCTGCGTACCCCGACCACGTGTGGACGTATGACTTCCTCTTCGATCAGACCCTGGAGGGGACGACATTGAAGATCCTGACGCTGACTGATGAGTTCACCCGTCAGTCCCTGGCGTTGCGGGTGGCGGAGTCCTTCACGTCCATGGACGTGAAGGACGTCCTGCACGAGGTCATTGCCAAGCGTGGCGCGCCAGGATTCATCCGCAGCGACAACGGCCCGGAGTTCATCGCCCGCGACCTGGGGATCTGGCTGGCGGTTCAGGACGTTGGCACTCGGTTCATTCAGCCAGGGAAACCGTGGCAGAACGGCTTCGCTGAGAGTTTCCACTCTCGGTTGCGGGAGGAATGTCTGAATCTGGAGGTGTTCTACTCGGCGCGGCACGCCGGTGTCGTCCTGGACAGCTATCGCAACTTTTACAACGCCAGAAGACCGCATTCCTCGCTGGGCTACCGAACCCCTGACGATTTTGCTCAGCAGGCCAGGGGGCGGCCTGCCGCCCCCCTTTGCGGACAGGGCACCGCAAATGTGGACGTCAGACCGTCCCCTGGGTAAGCAGAAAGAGCCCATGTTGTACCCTGCTCTTGAGCCGAGTCTCTACTCGAAACTGTCCAAACTTTGGGGCCAGCCCAGCAGGAAGGGCAGACGGTGATTGTGGGGGGTGGCCTCCGCTTCTCCCATGAGCGCGGCCCAGTCTGGGATGCCCCGGCCAGTTCGCTGCTGGAATCGAGCCAGCGCCGCGCGGGCGCCCCCATGATGTGACGCGTTCTGCACGGCCAGCGTGAACGCCTGCTCCGCCGCCTCCAGGTCCTCGTACCCCCACCAGAGGAGCTGCGCCAGGTCGATCATCGCCTCGGTGGTCGCAGGGTTGAGCGCCAGCGCCCGTTCCAGGAGGCGCTGCGCTTCCGGAACCTCCCCCCCATGCAGACGGGCGCGGGCCGCCCAGACGAGCGCCATAGGGACCTCTGGATTCAGAGCGAATGCCTGCTCCGCCGCCTCGAGCGCTGGCTCGAGGCGGAGCAAGCCCAAGTTGGCCTCCGCCAGCAGCAGCCAGGCCGCCTGCATGGTCGGCTTGCGGGCCACCACCGTCTCCAGAAGAGGCAGGGCCTGAGCGTACCGCCCCAAACCAATCAGAGCGCGCGCCAGACCCACCTGAAATTTCTGCGTGTCTGGCGCGGCGTCATGCAGGGCCTCCAGGATCGCCAGCGCACGGTCGGGATGGCCTTCGAGCGTCCAGGCGTACCCCAGCACAGTCAGGGCCTCCGGGTCACCCGGGTACAGCGTGGCCAGACGGTCGAACTGGGCCAACGCCCCGTAGACGTGGCCCCGCTCGGCCTGAATCAGACCCATCTGGTACAGGGCTTCATAGTCATCCGGCGCCAGCTCAAGGGCGCGGCGCAGGGTAAATTCCGCTTCGTCATAGCTGCGGTCCCGCAGCAGCGCTTTGCCCGCCCGGACGAGGAGAGGTACATGGTCCGGATACTCCTGAAGGCCAGCCATGACGGCGCCGCGAGCTTGGTCAAACTGCTGCTGCTGCCAGGCGGTGTGGAAGCGTTGAGTCCAGTCGTCAGGGGTCAGGGCAGGTGAGGATGCTGGCATGGGTGAAATCCTTTAGTCGTCGAAATCGGTTACGGCACTCGCTCGAGGAGGCGCAGGATTCTGCGGGTCAAGTGTGTGCGCCCGGGTGGTGATCCCCGAGGTAAACGGGGGGACGGACGGCGCCCGATTCGGGAAATTGTGGGACGACGTCACCAGCGTCTGCGTGCTTGACGGGCGTCGACTGTCCCGGCCTGATTTTGCCAGGAGTTCGTGAATGGCCGGCAAATGGGTCGAGAGATTGGCCATCATGAAATTGCTGGTGGCCGAGCACATGCCGCACATTTCCCGCTCGCTGTGAATATCTACGCGGAATTCCGTGATTCGAACGATGCCCAGGCTTGAAATGACGGCTGCGATTTCAGCCTGCCGGAAGCGCATCATCTGCCACAACACTTGTTCGGAGTGCTTATGCAGGGAATCCGTGTAGCCCTTGGCATTGATCGCGGGCGCCAGGTCCTGGTTGATAAAGCGCTTGAGCTCGTCCGCGTCAGCCACGGTGATGGTGGGCGCCACATCCAGCGTCACTTTGGGCAGGAGGTCATGCTGACTCAGGGGGCTCGAGTTGCCTGACCGGATCTCCCGCCCCTGAACGTCCACAATGGGCAACTTCAGCTGTTCCCGAACCACGAGACCCTGGCCGCTGGAGAAAATGGTGAGGGCATTGTCCCGGGTGACGTTGAAGTTGCGCCGCACCAGGGTTCCCCTGGCGGTATAGCCCGCCACAACGATGTGCCCAAGCGCGTAATTGCATTTTTTCAGGATGTCTTTGTAGGTGGTAGTTGGCTGGAACCATGCCCGACACCACTGAAATGGGAGCGTCCGGGGCCTATCCCCGGACGTGTCAAAAGAGCTCCCACTCGAGAGTTTCGTCTGTCAGAACCCCGCCTGTCCAGCCCAGCATCACGCGCAACACGGCACCATCAAGCTCCGCAGACGATACGGACCTCACCGTCGACGACTCCTCAAGTGCACCGTGTGCAGTGCGGAATTCAGTGAACTCAAAGGCACGCCCTACTGGAATGCCCGCTGCTGTCGTCGGCGGCCTAAAAATGGGTCTTCGCAGCTCTTGGTGAAGCGAACTCAGGCCAGGCCAGACCGATACACGACCCGCGCCCGCAGTAAGTCGAGCCTTGCCCGGCCGTACATGCTCCGCTTCACTGTCTTGAGCCGATTGACCTGTCCGTCTACTTGCCCGTTGCTGTAGGGCGTTTCCAACGCACGCTGGACAGCATCGTAGTCGCGGTCGATACCGACCGCGAACGTCTGCAGCTCCCGAACGCCACTCTCAGTCAGGGCAGTCAGCCATGCGCTCAGCGGTCTTGACTTCATCCCTCTGAACAGGTGCCAGCCTTCGATCAAGAGTCCCGTGACCTTGGCATCATCCGGATGTTCCGTCGCATGGCGTTCCAGGAGCGTCAGGAGTTGCGGCGTACGGATCAGCGTGGGGTTGAGCATGGCCCAGGACAACGTCCTGGGCGACGGGCACACCCAGGGCCGGACGGATGCAGGGTCGCTCAGTCGCAGCAGGCGACAGTACTCGCGAACAGCGGTGTAGCCACCGCCATAGCCCATCGCTCGCAACTGCGTGTACAGCGCAGTGGCCTGACGTGCGCCCGCTGCCCATTGCTGCTGGAGCCAGACGTGAAAGGGCGCGAGTTCACCTGGTCGGTGTCGAGGTCGCGCGTTGCCGGGATGACTGTCCAGGTGCAGGTATTTTCGGACGGTTCCAGGGGCAACGCCGACCTCACGAGCAACCTGCTTGACCGGCATGCCCTCCCTCAACTTGTTCTGAACCGCTGCGAACCGCTCCATCTGGCGCGCCGTCGGCGGCCCGACGTTGGAGGGGATCGGGTCACTGTGGGAGAGCGGCGATGCTGCAGGGTTTGGTCGGGGCGAGGCGGGGGCCGGTGAGCTCGGGAGGGTGCGAGCAATCGTACGGAAGGTCTCGTAGCGACGCAGCAGAAAGCGTTCCAGGGTTTCGCGGACGTTGTTGACGAGATGCCAGCGGTCCGCAACCTGAGCCGCCTGGGGCGCGCCGAGGGTGGCGGCCTCCTGGTACGTTGTGGAGCGGTCGCGCGTGATCAGTTCGATGTCTGGATGCTGCTTCAGCCAGTCGATCAGCGTCGCTGCATCTCGATCTGCGAGCAGATCGACGACCTGATGGCGTTCCAGATCGACGAGAATCGTGCCGTACCGTTGCCCTTTGCGCCAGGCCCAATCGTCGATGCCCAGGATGCGGATGGGCCGATCATGCTTCGGGATGACTGGACTGCGGAGGCGCGCCAGCAGCGTGTTGGCGCTGGCCCCGCTGCCGAGTTTCTTGAGGATACGGGCGGCGCTTTGCGCCCCAGCTTCCAGCGCCGTTAGGCGCTGCTGGTGTTCGAGGCGCCGAGTGATCCGTCTCCAGGGAGCCGTGACCCGCGGGAGTCGTTCGCAGAAGATGCGTTGTGGACACTCGAGCACATCGCATAAGAATTTCCGAACGGTCAGGTGCCACCGGACACGACGGTCCAGGAGGGGGACATCTTTGAGAACGCGGACGTAGTGACTGTGTCGGCGGCTGGACGGCCGCCCACACTGCGGACAGAGAGCCGAGCGCGCTCGGCTCTCGACGTTGAGCCAGACGACGTGAGGACTGGTCTGGGTACTCAGGAGGATGAGGTCGCCAGCACTCGGAAGGCAAACAGACACGTCCATTCCTGAGTATGGCCACCTGAGTTCGCTTCACCAAGAGCTGCGAAGACCCAATTTTTCGGCGCCGTTGACACTGCTCCCAGGACACCGTTGACTCCGTCGTCGAGCATGTCACCCACGGCAACAGCTTCGTCACCACGGGCCACCTGGTCGGCTGTCACCGCACCACGGTCGCGCGCATCGTCCGCGTTGCCGGAAGCCACGCGCGACACCTCCACGACCTGAATGCTCGTGACCTTCAGGTCACGAGCATTCAAGCGGACGAACGCTACGGATTCGTCGGGCGTAAGAAGGAGTCCGTGTGGGACGCGACTGTCATCGATCCGAGCAGCAAGTTCCTGATCCAGGGCGAGATCGGCGAGCGCACTGCGGCCCTGACCCAGTCGCTCCTCAAGCACGCCAGAGCACGCCTGACAGATCCGCATGGACTCGTGCTGTTCACCGATGGGTTTCTGTCGTACCAGACGTTGTTCCCTGAAGTGTTCGGCAGGCCGTATCGACCTGCGAGACAGGGATCGCGTGGTCGATTCCCGAAGACCGCCTACCGGATCCCGCGTTCAGCGGCCCATGTCCGGATCATCAAGGAGTATTCCGGGAAGCGCGTCGTGAACGTGCGCACCGAGATCGCGGCTGGCACTCAGGTTCGCGTGAACGAGGAGTTGCACCGGTTGGGTTACCACAAGCCCAACACCTCGGCTGTGGAGCGTCAGAATGCCACGGCACGGCGGATGAACCCGCACCTGGCGAGGAAAAGCCTCGCGTTCGCGAGGCTGCGGATTCACCGGGAGAGCCTGGCTCATCTGGTGCAGGGAATCTACAACTGGTGCCGAGTTCAACGAGGTTTGCGGAGCAAGCTCGACGTCCCAAAGGGACGTCAGCTGTATCTCCAGCGCACACCGGCCATGACCATCGGGCTGACCAATTACGTCTGGAAGGTGCGGGACTGGCTCTCACAGCCGCAGGGCGTCTCCTGTCGGGCATAGTTCCAGGCAACTACCAGGGAATCAGAATGCCCCGAAAAAAAGCCCCAGGTTGTGTGCCGCAACCTTCCGACACACATGCGCCCGGATGGAGCGCTCTGAATTCAGTTGCGGCAACATCAAGTGAAATGAACGATCCAGCCGAGAAAAAACAGTCTCGATGGTCTTCCGAACCCACCGCATCGCGCCCCACCAGGGGCGCGGTCGTTTGAAGTTCTTCTTCGGCTGCGCATACACGCCGCATCCCTGGTATCCCCGATCCCCAAGGACCAGTCTGGCTTCCTGAACTTCCAGGAGTGCTCGTGCCACCGGTGGGTCACCTTCTCGACCTGGCACAATGGCAAAGCGCACGAGCATGCCGTGATCGTCGATCACGGCATGCAGTTTGAAGCCGTAAAAGAACCCCGTTTTGCCGTATCCTCCCTGTCCACCACGGCCACTGGTGGCCGTGGTCATCGCTCTGGGCCGTTTGTGCCGCCCTCCGACACAACACACCAGCGGCTTACTGTCGATGACGTACACCGTGTCGTCGTCGAAGTGGGGCAGGCGCAACGCGAGATCCGCGTAGATCCGTTCGAGATTCTGTTGAATCCGCAGATACCGCGTGCGATCCGGAAGGACGGGAAAGAGGAAGCCATACGTGGCTCGCACCTGGGCGTACCACTGCTGTGCCGAGGGCTGTGCGAGCAAATCGCCGACGAGCGCAATGGTCATCAATTCAGCGTAGCTGCCCTTTTGGTGCGGCTCGTTCGGGAGCGTGAAAAGGCCGCTGCGTGCAGCGGCCTTGAGGTAATCGTCGACGTAGACGTAGATGATGATGAATAGGTCGATGACGGTATGCTGATGGAGCGGAAGTTCTTTGGTAGGCATACCGGAGCTTCCGCTTTCTCCTGTTCCGTCGCTACCCCCTAGCACCCGAGGTTGACACGTCACTTCAGAGGCAGGCTCCAGTTGCCTTCCACTCGGCGGCAGATACGCTGCACTCGAGTTCAGAGCCGCGCGGCAGTCCACTGCAGACTCTGCTGGACATCGTGCCAGTCCTGTCGCTCAGCCAGATGCATGGCCGCCTCCAGCGCAGGACGCAGGACGACACCCGCATGCTCTGCCGCCCAAAAGGTCCCAGCGACCAGAGCGTGGTAAGACCGCACGGCGTCGTTTCGATCCTCATCATAAAGCGCAGCGGCTTCAACATGCGCCAACCCGTCGTACCCGTCTCCAGCTTCCGCCTGTCGCTGGAGGAGATGCCGGGCGATGTCATCCTGCCAATAAGGATGCTCAGGCGCGATGAGGTGCTCGAATTCGAACCGGCCCACGGCGTCTTGAGGAACATTGACCAAAAAAGCTGGTGGCAATGGCTCGCAGTGACGCAGGCCAAATCCAGCCACCATGCAGCCATCAAACTGAGGAAGATGCTGCACCACATCAAAGGCCAGCAGGTCTTTGCGCGAGGCCGGCAGCGTGTCCAGATGCGGTAAGGCCAAACGCCGCGTGAGGGACGCCCAACTGTGCCAGGGGCCGAAATCCGGCAGCGGTCCTTCGAGAGGACCATGCTCCATCAGGCCGCTGAGGAAGTCGCGGAAGAGCACATGCTGAGGGTCAGGATCAATCTGCTTGAGGGCAGCTCCTTTTGCTTGATCGGTCAGCGTTTCGCCCTGCTCGTCCAGCGCCTCATATTCAGGCAGGACGCGATCACGCAAGTCTTCCAGTGTGGCCAGCACACGGTCATCGGTTCCAAACACCGTCTGCTGCAGGCTCAGGACATCATCATAATCAGCAGGCATCAGGCCGCCAAAGCCGTATACCCGGAGCAGGTAATTGCTGAGGAACGTTCGCCGTGAGGAGGCGTAAGTCATGCCACCGCGCGTCTCCAGGGTGGTCGCAACGACTGCCCAGTCCTGCGCTGGGCGGTCCGGTTGAATGCGCAGGGAGTAGACCAGCGGTTCCCCGAAGCGAACGACGCGCTTGCACAGGGGCACTTCGCTCCAGTGGGCCTGCCGGACATGCACCGCACATTCCTGCGGCGTCAAGGGCTGAAGTTTCAGGTTTCGCAGGGCATCAGCCTGGCCTTCCATGTTGCGTAACAGCTCTTCGATCATGCCGCCCCTCACACCTGTTCACGCGTACCAGGTCGTCCGCGCCGCGTTCTGGTCACCCAGCTCACGCAGCGCAGCGTCGATCCCGAAGTGCAGGGCTGCCTGATCCTGGGCCTGGAGGCGCTGCAGGGTGGCAGGTCGCTCCCCCTGACTGGTGTATCGGGCACTCGGGTCGCCCCGGTCGACCCGGAACCCCTGTGTGAGTTGCTGCGCGTCCTGCCGCTGCAGCGTCTGGAATGCCCCGAACGTCCGCACGTCGAGACACTGCCCCTCGATCTGCTCGGCCCGGCGCCACAGCACCGTCAACCACTCGTCTGGAGTTGCGGGCTTCACCGGACAGGACGGGCCACCGGGGCAGCTGGCGGCGCTGCGAGCAGACCTCCCAGCTGCGCCTGCACCGCCAACTGTTCCTGCTGGAGCCGTGCTGGACCTCTTCCCCGTCAAGCATGGTCGCCCTGAGCGGCGCCCGCCCCACCTGCCGCTGCGCCGTGACCGGACGCACCGTGTGCCGGGCCCTCCGATCGCTGCTTCTCCCCGCGGACGGGGCAGGGATCAGTGGCAACTTCGCGACCGTCTGGGCGCGCTTGCGGGTGGTGGGGCGGTGGACGAACGTCATGATGGGCCTCCCGGCCATGCAGTCTACGGGCAAGCCGACGTCCGGTCAGCTCAAAATGACCACACTCGGCAGACCCACTTCTACAGACCCGTCAGATGTCTCTCGCCTTTCCATGCCACTGAGACCCAGGACGGACTGGGGGGCTCCCTTCAGCGGGTCGGTGTCACCCGCGCCGCCCGCCGCCCCACACTGCCCCGCAGTCGCCGCGCCACCGCCTTCACGCACGCCCGGCACGTCAGAGGTCCCGTCACCTGCGCCGCCCCCGCGTACACCCGCGGTCCACGCCCGCACAGCGCCGCACCGTCCGACACCCGCACCAGATGCACTGCCCCACCCGGCGCCAACTGGAACGCGTACGGTTCCTTCAGCCGGTGCCGCGAGGCGATCTCCACGCACGCCGCCTCGAACGGCAGGTCCGCCAGGTCGCCATGCACCGGGGCCATGCGGGTCATGTGTGCCGGTCGCGTCGCCATGCCCCCGAGGGTAGCGTGATTTCCGGCCAACGCCCCGCGCGGTGGTGCTTGAAACTCAACGCCGTGCGCTTATCCTGCCGGGCATGACAGCCTCCCCTGCCCTGACGGTCCCGGACGACCTGCGCGACGACCTGACCCGCCACTTCCGTCTGGGTCGGCACTCCATTCACGGTCCTGCCCACTGGGAGCGGGTGCAGGCGCACGCCGAGCGCCTGGCCGCCGCGTCGGGCGGGGACGTGAGCGTCGCGCGGTACTTCGCGTGGTTCCATGACGCCGAACGGCACGACGAGTGGTACGACACCGGGCACGGCGAACGGGCCGCCACGCTCGTGCGGGCCTGGCGGGCACGCCTGCCGCTGACGGACGCGCAGGTGGACCTGCTCGCCCGCGCCTGCGCCCGCCACGAGCTCGGCGAGCTCAGCGCCGACCCCACCATCGGCGCGTGCTGGGACGCCGACCGCCTGGAACTGACCCGCGTGGGCATCCAACCCGACGCGCGGTACATGAGTACCGCCGCCGGAAGGGACGCCTGCGCGTAACCGCGACCGCGTGGGCACACGGGCAGGTGACCGGGCCGGTACGCTGCAGGCAGTCGCTCCTGAACTCGAAGCGGCCCTGCAGTTCGCAGTCACGCATCCCGAAGTGCTCGGAGCGGCGCCCAATCTCTGCCGGTTCGTCGACTGAGCCCCGACGGCTGCCAGCAACCCGTGTCCCCCTTGCGGCTCGAATGGATTCTGGGTCGCCGCACCATGCCGGAATCCCTGCCAGCACTGGTTCCGACCGGGAGTTTCCGGCAGCAGTTGAGGCGGGAGCATCACGCCCCGCCTCGTCCCTGTCGGGTTACCTGAGCTGTTCGAGGATGGTGGGGTCCTGGATCTGGCGGTCCTGGGCGAGCAGGAGGGCCTTGCTGATGACTTCCGCGGTCCGGGGGTCGGGGTCGGCGAAGGGCAGGAAGAGGCGGCCCTGGTGCCCGTTGTGGACGGGGATGATGCACAGGTACCCGCCGGGCTGGCGGTGGACGGTGCCGCTGCCGAGGTGCAGGGTGTAGCGGGCGTGGTGGCCTTCAATGAGGGCGTGGTCGTTCTGGATGCGGACGTTGGTGAGCTTGAGGAGGCGCAGGGTTTCACGCAGCAGGGCCGCTCGCATCTCGGTGGTGCTCTGGGTGGCTTCGGGGTCGACGCCGCCGACGTGGGCGACGGAGACGATCAGGTCGAGGTCGCGCAGCGTCTCGCTCAGGAGGCGGGGGGGCACCTCCAAAAGCGGCATGGGTTCGGTGGCGTCGCGGCGGATGAAGTACGCGGCGTTGACCGGCGTCCCCTCGACCTCGTTGGGGGTGCCGTATCCGACGGTGGTGTCGAGCCAGACGTTGATGCCTTCGGCGTGCCAGGTCTTGCGGACGCCTTCCTCGGGGACGGTGATCCAGCCGCGCGTTTTCAGCAGGGCGGCGGCCTTGCCGGGCTGGACGTGCTGGTCGGCGTGGCGGGTGACGCGCCGCGCGCCCTGTTCGGCGGCCGTGAGGGGGTAGTACTCGCGGAACACCTGCTTGAACGGCTGCGTGATCTGGCGGTCCATGACCTGCGCCTGGAAGGTGGGCCAGTGGCCGCTGGCGTACAGGTCGTGCGGGTGCGCGAGGCGCAGCGCGTGGTCGTCTATGGGCTGCGGCCCGTCGGGCGTGTCTAGGCTGTCGCCGGTCCACCAGCCGAGGTGCGTTTCGTTCAGCACCCACACGAGGCTGCGCAGCATGGGCGCGATGACCGGGTGGGCGGCGAGGTCCGTGAGTTCCTGCGGCTGGAGGTGGTCGCCGCGGATCATGGTGTCCTCCAGCGCGGCGCGCATGCGCTTCCTCGTGGCGCTCAGTTCCTTCACGGCGGCCTGGAGGGCCTGCACGTCCGGGCGTTTCTTCAGTGCGGGCGGCAGGGCCTTGAGAACCTTGTCGCCGCGGGTGACGGTCAGGCTGGCCTCGCCGTCCGGGCTGAGGTGAATGCCCACGCGGAGGTCGCCGTCTGTGACGGTCTGCGTCCAGTCGGGGGCGGTGCGGGCTTCCATGGCCCACATCAGGCGCTGCGGGTCGGCGTACCCGGCGCTGCGCGCGAGGTTGTGCAGGCCGATGTCCGCGGCGCGGCGTTCACTCGCCTGCCGCTGCGCACCGAACTGCCGCGCGCCCGCGCGGAAGTCGCTGATCAGGCGGTAGCGGCCCTCCAGTTCCCGCGCGGCCTTCCCCTTTGCGCGGGCGAGGGGCAGCAGGCCCAGGGCGCGCACGGCGTCCTGGTTGCGTTTCTCGGTGATGCGGTCGGTCAGGTCGCCCTCGTTCAGCTCGCCGAGAATGGCGCGGGCGTATGTCTCGGCGCGTTTGTGTCCGCCGCTTGAGGAGGCGTACTTGGCGGCGTCCAGCAGCGCGCTGAACCTCGCCCCGCCGAGTGCCTTGAAGGTCTGGCGGAACCACGCGACGTCCACGGCGCCCTCGGTCAGGTCGGCGGGGTTCAGGGGCGTGCGCTCGCCAATCTCGGCCTCCCAGGCGTCGCGGACGTCCTGCGGGACGCTCCAGTTGCTGTCGCGGGTGTGGGCGTGCAGCCAGTACACGCCGTCCTTCAGGCCGCGCCAGCCCAGCGCGCCGGCGACCAGCGGCGCCCACTGCGGCGCGAACATGGCGAGATCCAGCAGGCGGGCCTCCGGGAGGCCCAGCGCGGCAACCTGCGCGCGGAAGGTCTCGGGCGTGTCCGTTGGCAGGGGGAAGGCCACGCGGATCAGGTGGCTGAACGTCACGTCGCGGCTCTCGTTGTGGCCCTGGTAGCCGCGCTTCAGGGGATTCTTTCCCAGACCGGCCAGCAGGCGCAGGGTCAGGTCCGCGCCGTGAAGGCTGCTCAGGGCCAGGGCGGGCGCGGTGGCGGGGGTTTCCAGGTCACCGCGCGCCAGCTCGACCTCCAGCACCCGGTCTCGGACGCGGTTCACGGCGGCCTCCCAGTCCGGGTGGGTGGGCCACTCGGGTTTCAGGGTGCGGCGGGTGTAGGTGCTCAGGTCACCGAAATCGTGCCCGTAGTAGTGTCGGCCGCGTTCCGGGCGTGGGCCGATCAGCGTGTCCAGCAGGTCGTCGGTGGTCGCCCAGCCCTGCGCGTGGGCGTGCAGCAGCAGGGGCGTGTTCACCCGCTGGCGGGGCAGGTTCGGGTAGCCCGCGCCCCGGTGCAGGTGCAGGCTCCAGAAGCGCCGCTGCTGCTCCGGCGTCCAGGCTCGCCAATCACCCTGCGGCATGACGGGGTTCAGCAGGTCTCGGGGGTCCTCCTGCCACCAGGAACACAGCGGGTCGGTCTGCATCTGCACGTCGCGCGGCAGGTACGCCAGCGCGGTCTCCCAGGCGTCCAGGGCGAGGTCCGTGTCCAGGGGCGTGGCGTGCGCGCCATGCAGGGCGTCCACGATCACGCGCGCCAGGTCCGGGTGTTCCAGCCGCAGGGTGACCAGCGGTCCCAGCGTGCGGTGCAGGGTGCGGCGCAGCAGGTCCTGCCGGATCTCGGCGGCGCTGCGGGCGGCCTGATGCTCGGCGAGGTCGTCCTCGTCGGCGTCCGCGAGCAGGTCGTCGAGCCCTTCCTGATCGAGGCCCAGCAGGTCCAGCACGGCCGCGTCGAGTTCGGCAGCGTCGAGTTCGGCAGCGTCGAGTTCGGCAGCGTCGAGTTCGGCAGCGTCGAGTGCGGCAGTGTCGGGCGCGGCGGGCTGCGCGCCGTTGCCGTCCAGTTCGTCCTGAAGTTCCGCTTCGGTGGTCTGCGTGCGGTTCACGAAGTGGTTCAGCGCCCAGTGCAGCCGGGTCAGGTCGCCGTCCTGCGCGTCCTCCCTGCCCTGCCACCAGCCGGTCCAGACGTCCCACATGGGCATGGGCTGCCCGCTCCGGCCCGGGCGGAGCTGCCAGGGGCGCACGTTGCCCAGCAGTTGCGTCTCCTGGCCGTCCCAGCCGGGGCCGGTCAGCGGCGTCTCGCGGTGGGTGACGAGCAGGGCGTCGAGGTCGCGCAGCAGCGCCGCGCCACGCGCCACGTCCGCCGGGTAGTCGCGCTCCCTGGGCTGCGGGGCCTCGGGGCGGCTCAGGCGCGTGGGGTCGAACAGGCCCAGGCCGTCGGCGAGGGTCAGCTGCGCGGCGGGTTCGGTCAGGCGGGCCAGCAGGGTCGCCTCGGTGACGTTCTTCGCGCTGAACTCGGCGGGCGGCGTGCCCCCGGTCTCGATCAGGAGTTGCAGGCCCGCCTGCCGCTGCTCGGTGTTCGGGCCGCTCAGCAGGGCGGCGGCGCTGCGATGCGCCTGCCGGGCGTCGCTGGCGAGCAGGCGGATCAGGCCGCGGCGCAGGTCTGCACTCCTGCGTTTCAGGAGCGTGTGCACCACCTCGACCTCGGCGGGGTCGGGCGTGAAGTGGGCCATGACGGTCACGGCCTCCTGCGACACGCTGCTGTTGCGGTCCTGCAACAGCGTGAGCAGCAGCGCGCGGGTGGGCGCGTCCAGCGGGTGCGCCGCCGCGTGATCCTTCAGGCTGCGCAGCAGGGCGGTTTTGCCGTACGCGCTGAGTCCACTCAGGTGCGGGGTCAGGGCCGTGAAGGGCCGCTCGCCGCGCAGGGCGGGCAGGGCGTCCAGGGCGTCCGCGCGGGCGGGCACGTGGCCCAGCCAGGGGAACAGCAGCGGGTCGTGCCGGGCGCGGTCCGGGAGGCGCAGGGCGTACGCCTCGAACTCCTCGAAGGTGAAGAGGGGCTGGGGGCTGCCCCAGCGGCTCACGGTGCTTCCCGCGAACGCGGCCACGCGCAGGTCGGCGTCGGTCAGCAGGGTGCGGCGGTCGTCGTCGGTCAGCAGCTCGGCAGCGGTCAGGAACTGCGCGGCGGCCATGCGGCGGGCCGGGTCCGCGTCCGTCAGGACCGTGCGGGCCAGTTCGGCGGCCTGCACGGCGTCCCGCATGCCCAGCGTGAACAGCGCGAGGTACGCGTCCACCCCCTCGCCGCCCTGCACGGCGCGGCGCGCGGCCTCGGGTTCTTCCAGGAAGGTCAGCGCGCGGCTGAGGTGCGCCCGGACGACCTTCAGGTCGGTCACGTCGTAGTTCAGGCCGAACCACACGCACGCGGCGCGCAGCGTGGCGGCGAAGCGCAGCAGGTCCTCCTGCAGGATCAGGCGCAGGGTGCGGGTGAAGGCGTCCGCGCTGGCCTCATCGACGGTCTCGAGGATCACCTGCCGCAGGCCCTCCTGGCGCTGCGCGGCGAGCAGCAGGCCCTCGGCGAGCGTCCAGGCATCCTCTCTGGTGCTGCTCAGCAGGGCCAGCGGCACGTGGCGGCCCATGCGGGCGACCGGGTGCTGCGTGCCCGCCGTGTCGCGCAGAATCTGGTAGATCTCCTCGTCCCCGTCGCTGATCGCCTGCCCCAGCAGCAGGCCCAGACCCTGCGATTCCCAGGGGTTCAGCAGGCCCGCGTGCACCGCGAACCACGAGGCGGGCTGCGGGTAGTCGCGGGTGGTGTGCCACGCCTGCCACAGCCAGTGCGCGGCGTGCGCGGCAGCCAGCCGGTGGCCGGGGGCGCGGAAGGCGCGGCGGGCGTACCCCAGCGGGTACGGGTGGCGGATCAGCAGGGCGTCCAGCGTGCGGGCGGCCAGTGCGGGAAACTGCGGGAAGAACGCGGCAGCCAGGGCTTCGCGGTCGGCCAGGGTGCTGACGTGCAGGGCGTCCACGAGTTCGTCCTGAAGGCGCTGGCGTTCCTGATGGTCGCGGCCGCCCTTCACGTGCGCCCCGATCAGCGTGGCCCACGGGGCGGGCAGGGCCGCCACGCGCGTGTCGAAGCCGGGTTTCCAGGGCTGCTGGAAGGTCCGCAGGTGGTCCTGAACGTCCATGGTCAGCCGCCTGCCAGGGCGGTCAGGCGCAGCAGCAGCAGGGTGCTGTCCGGGCGCAGGGTGACGGGGGCCGACAGGTCGGTCAGCTGCTCGTCGTCGAGGAACACGTAGTACAGCCCGTCGCGGAAGGCGGTCAGGGCGGTGCGGGTGGCGTCCTCGGGCGTGACGGTCGCGGCGCGGTCCTGCGGGGCAACGGCCACGCGGCCGGTCAGGGCGGCGTCCTTCAGGTCGCGTTCGGTCAGGACGCGCAGGACGCCCACGCCCGCCTGCCGCTGGTCGTACGCGGCGAGTTCGTGTTCGACCAGCGCGGTCAGCAGCTGTTCGAGGGTGTGGGTGTCGCCGGTCAGGGGAATGGGGCGGCGTTCGAAGGGCGTGCGGCGGCCCAGGAGTTTCGTTTCGACGATCATGCGGGGTTGACCTCCCGTGGAATGGGGGCGGAGGGGAATGGTGCGGTTGTCACGTTCGACTCTATCCCGCCCGGCGCGTTATGTAAAGGGCGTAATTGATCGACGGGTTTTCACCCACTGTTCCCCCGTCGTGGCACCCCTCCCCTACCCTGAAACGGTCCCACAACCCAGCCCCACCGGAGGTCACCCCATGCGTCCAGCCCGCACCCCCGTCCGCCACCTGACCGGCCTGCTGCTTCCCGCCCTGCTCGCGGCCTGCGCGCCGCCCACCACACCCACCTGGGCCTCCCAGACCCCCGCTGGCCCGGCCCTGCACGCGCAGGCGACCGGCACTTGGGTCAGCGGCACGTACAGCAGCGCGTACGGCGCGCGCTTCTACCGCCTGTGGGTCCCCGCTGGATACGCCGGGACACCCCGCCCGCTGATGGTCATGCTGCACGGCTGCCTGCAGGACAGTTACGACTTCGCCGCCGGCACCCGCATGAACACCCTGGCCGACGCGCGGGGGTTCCTGGTGCTGTACCCCGAACAGGGCACCCTCTACAACAGCAGCGACTGCTGGAACTGGTTCAGCACCGCCAACCAGTACCGGGGCGCGGGCGAACCCGCCGTCATCGCCGGGATGATCGGCTGGGTGAAAAGCACCTACGCCGTGGACAGCGCCCGCGTGGCCATCGCGGGCCTGTCCGCCGGGGCGGCCATGGCGAACATCATGGGCTGCACGTACCCCGACCTGATCCGCGGCGTCGCCAGCGTGGCGGGCGTCATGTACCAGGGCGCAACCACCTCAGCAGGCGGCCTGAACGCCATGACCTACGGCAGCGTCTACGACCCCAACGGGCGCGGCGCCGCCTGCGCCACCGAGATGGGCAGCCGAGGCCGCGCCATGCCCACCCTGGTCTTCCAGGGCAGCGCCGACCCCACCGTGAACCCCGTGAACGCCACGCAGACCCTCACGCAGTGGGCGCAGGCGAACGACCTCGCCGACGGCACCGACAACGGCGACCCGGACGACACGCCCGACGCCACCGTGAGCGGCACCGCCTGCCGCGCCTACACCCGCTTCGACTACCGCACGGCAGGCGGCACCACGCGCCTGCAACGCTACTCGGTCACGGGCCTGGGACACGCCTGGCCCGGCGGGAGCAGCGCCGGGACGTACACCGACCCCTGCGCGCCCGACGCCAGCACCCTCATCCTGAACTTCTTCGGCTTCTGAACGACGTCAACCGGGCCGTGTGCTGAACTGTGCCGTATGACCTCGCCACTGCTGGTGTGCGGACACGCGAATGTCGAGACGGTGCTGCGTCTTGATGCCCCGGCGCTGGACCCGGCGGGGAGCGTGATCCCGGACGGGCTGAGCCTGAACGTGAGTGGTGTGGGCGTGAACCTGCTGCGGGGTCTCGTGGCGCTGGGCAGCGCGGCGCGGCTGCTGACGCGGCTGGGCGACGACGTGGCCGGGCGGACGGTCCGGGCCGAACTGCGCGCGCACGACCTGCGGGTGGTGCCCGCGCGGGCCACCGCGCAGACGCTCGCCGTGACGCGACCGGACGGCACGCACGTCTTTCACCGCGACCCGAAAGATCACGCGGACGCCCCCGCCCCACACGACGCGTTCCGGGCGGCACTGCCCGGGTGCCGCGCGGCGCTGATGACGAACATCGGCTGGACGCGCGACCTGCTGCCCGCGGCCCGCGCGGCGGGCGTGACGATCCTGACGGACGTGCAGGAACTGACCGCGCCGGATCACGCGTACGATCAGCCGTACCTGCGGGCGGCGGACGTGCTGCTGCTGAGCGCCGCGCGGCTGCCTGACCCGGCGGCGGCCCTGCGGGCGCTGGGGGCGCGGGCCCGCGCAGACGTGATCGTGGCCGGACTGGGCGGCGTCGGCGCGCTGCTGTGGACGCGGGACACGGACGAGATGCACCACCAGCCGACCTTCCCGGTCCCCGTGCGGCACGCGGGTGGTGCGGGGGACGCGCTGTCGGCGGCCTTCGCGCACTTCCTGTTCACGCGCGGCCTGCCCCCGCAGGAGGCGCTACGGCTGGCCTGCGCGGCCGCCGCGCTGAAGCTGCGCGGCGCGGGCAGTGGCGAGGGTCACGCCACGGAACCCGAGGTGCGGGCGCTGGCGGGTGGGCCGCCGTGATCAATTGGAGGACCCATCGACACGCCCCACGCGATGAACGGTCGGGAGAAACGGTGGCCCTCCCCCCGCCGGTCACGGGGGATGCGGGGCCGGTCGAGTGACAAAGGGCTTTGGACGTACAGGTCATCTCGGCAGCTATGGCTGCTCGCCGGGGACGCGCAGGGTGACGGGCTGGATGAGGCGCTGCGGGGGGCCGCCGTCGCCCTGGATGCGCTGCATGAGGCGCGTGGCGGCGGCGCGGCCGAGGTCCATGGCGTCGTAGGAGACGAGCGTCAGGGGGAGGTTGATGACGTCGGCGAATTCGAAGTCGTCGAAGCTGGCGACGGCCAGGGTGCGGCGGCGGGCGTGCAGGGCGCGGATGACGCCGGTGGCGATGCGGTTGTTCGTGGCGAAGATCGCGCTGGGCCGCTGGTCCTGGTTCAGGAGGTCGTGGGTGGCCTGTTCGGCGTGACGGGCGCCGTGGTGGCCGTGGATCATCAGGTTCGGCTGCGGCGTGAGGCCGGCGTCCCGGAGGGCGCCCAGGTACCCGGCGGTGCGTTCCTGTCCGGTGTACACGCGGGGGTTTCCGTCGATGATGGCGATGCGGGTGTGACCGTCCTCGATCAGGCGGGTGACGGCGCGGCGGGCGCCTTCGCGGTTGTCGAGCAGGACGGTGTCGAAGGGGTCGGGGTCGCTGACGGGTCGGTCGACGCTGACGAGGGGCACGCCGCGCAGCAGTTCGGGCGTGATGGTCCGGGCGGCGTCCAGGGTGGGCGCGACGATGAGTCCGGCGACGTTGTGCTGGAGGTAGGTTTCGATGAGCTGCCGTTCGCGGGCGGGTTGTTCCTCGCTGCTGGCGGTGAGGAGCAGGTGGCCGTGGCCGTGGGTGATCTCCTCGATGCCGCGGGCGATGGCGGAGTAGAAGGGGTTGCCGAGGTCGCCGCTGACGAGGCCGATCAGGGAGCTGCTCTGGCCGGGGCGGAGGCTGCGGGCCTGTTCGTTGCGGCGGAAGCCGAGTTCGTCGATGGTGGCCTGCACGCGCGCGCGGGTGTCGGGGTCGACGCGGGGTTCGTCGTTGACCACGCGGGAGACCGTCTTGATGCTGACGCCGGCGAGGCGGGCGACGTCCTGCATCGTGGGTCGGGCGTTCATGGGGGCAGTGTACCGCCGGGCGGGGGCAGGGGCGAGGCATTCGCCAGCACGTCATGTCAACGTTGTCTCAACCCGGTTCAATTTGCAGGATTTTTCAATTGTCTCAGGCGAACCGACTGACTGGATTCGGGCCCATTTGGGGGGGGCACGGGGGATGGCGCATTGACTTCCCTGCTTCGGCGGCCTACTGTCATGTCAACGTTGTCACACAGCCCGGATCCCGCCCAGGATCACCCCGTTCCGTCCCGGCCACCCCGCCGTGACGCCGTCCCCTGCACGCCCCCGGAGGAACTCATGTCGGCCCCACCCCTGCTGGAAACCCGAGGCATCACCAAACGCTACGGGCACGTCGAGGCGCTGCGCGGCGCCGACTTCACCGTCTACCCCGGCGAGGTCGTCGCCCTGCTCGGCGACAACGGCGCGGGCAAGAGCACCCTCGTCAAGGCCATCACCGGCACCATCCAGCCCGACGAGGGCGTGGTCCTCTTCGAAGGGCGGCCCGTCCAGATGACCTCGCCTCTCGACGCGCGGACCCTCGGCATCGAGACCGTCTTCCAGGACCTCGCCCTGGTGCCCGACATGGACCCCGCCGGGAACCTCTTCCTGGGCCGCGAGGTCCTGCGCCCCGGCCTGCTGGGCCGCCTGGGCATGCTCGACCGCCGCGCCATGCACGACCGCACCGTGGAGGCCTTCACCCGCCTGGGCGTGAACATCCAGGACGCGCAGGCCAAGGTCATCGGCATGTCCGGCGGGCAGCGCCAGGGCGTCGCCGTCGCCCGCGCCATGGTCTGGGCCAGCAAGATGGTCCTGATGGACGAACCCACCGCCGCCCTCGGCGTGGTGCAGTCCCGGCACGTCAACGACCTGATCCTGCGCGTCCGCGACCAGGGCGTGGCCGTCGTCCTCGTCAGCCACAACATGCAGCACGTCTTCGAGGTCGCCGACCGCATCGAAGTGCTGCGCCTGGGCAAACGGGTGGCCGCGCGCCGCAAGGCGGACACCAGCATCGAGGAAGTCGTGGCCGACATGACCGGCCTGAGCGTCACGGGAGCCGCATGACCACCACCCGCCCCACCCCGCCCGCCCCCCGCCCGGCTCGCGCTGCGCCGCGTTCTGGCCTCTCAGGCCATGCTCACCGCGGGCACGCTGCTGGTCGTCATGACGCTGTTCACCGTGCTGTTCCCCGGCAAGTTCGCGACCCTGTACAACCTCCAGACGCTGATGGTCGACTACTCCGGCATCGTCCTGCTCGGCGTGGGCCTGACCTTCATCATGACCAGCGCCCGCTTCGACCTGTCGGTCGGCGCCGTCCTGGTGTTCTCCTGCGTGCTCGGCACCAAGGCCATGGGCGCCCTGGGCGGCGCCAGCGGCGGCTGGGGCGTCGTCCTGATCGGACTGGCCGTGTGCCTCGGCACGGGCCTGCTCGCCGGACTCGTCAACGGCCTCCTGATCGTCAAGGCGCGCGTGCCCAGCATCATCGTCACGCTCGGCACCCTCAGTGTCGCGCAGGGCGCCGCGTACGTCCTCACCGGCGGCGTCGACCTGTACGCCGTGCCCAAGGTCATGCTCGACCACATCGGCCAGGGCAAGCTGCTCGGCCTGCCCATCCCCATCGTCGTGGCCGCCCTGGCCGTCGCCATCGGCTCGTTCGTCCTCTCGCAGACCCGCTTCGGCCAGTACACCTGCGCCACCGGCTCGAACGCCGAAGCGGCCCGCCGCGCCGGGATCAACATCGACCGCGTCGCCATCACCCTGTACCTCATCTCCGGCGCCGGGGCCGGCCTGGCGGGCTTCATGAGCCTCGCCCGCTACGGTTCGACCACCCTGGCCGCCCATCAGAACGACAACCTCACCGCGCTGCTCGGCGTGGTGCTGGGCGGCACCAGCCTCTTCGGCGGGACCGGCACGGTCGTCGGCACGGCGGTCGGCGTGTTCATCCCCGGCGTGCTCTCCAACGGCCTCGTGATGATGCAGGTCCTCCCGTACTGGCAGTACATCATCGTCGGCATCGTCCTGATCGCCGTGGTCTACATCGACCTCGTCAAACGCCGGGGCCGCACCGAAGGCGGCTGACGCCCCGGGTCCGAGGTTCACCCCCACCCCGATCCCCCCCCGGTCCCAGGGACCACCCACAAGGAGAGCACCATGCGCCACCTCAGCACCGCCGCCCCCCGTTCCATCGTCCTCGGTACCCTCCTGCTCCTCGGCGCCGCGCAGCCCGCGCAGGCCCAGGCGGCCCCCAAGAAGTACAAGATCGCGCTGATCCTGGGCACCACCACCGACAACTTCTACACCTCCATGCAGTGCGGGGCTATCGAGGCCGCCCGCCGCCTCGGGGACGTGGAACTGACCGTGCAGGGCGCGCCCCGCTGGGACGCTACCCTCCAGACGCCCGTGGTGAACGCCGTGACCGCCAGCGGCGCGCAGGCCATCGGCATCGCCGTGAACGACGGCCGCGCCCTGTTCGCGCCGCTCAAGGCCGCCCACGACAGGGGCATCAAGATCATCGGCGTGGACACCCGCCTCGCGGACTCCAGCTTCGTGACCAGCAATATCTCCTCGGACAACCGCGCCCTGGGCGCCGAGGCTGCCCGCACCCTCGCCAAACTCATGGGTGAGAAGGGCACCGCGCTGATCCCCCCCATCACGCCCGGCATCACCACCGTCGCCGACCGCATCCAGGGCTTCATCGACGAGATGAAGGCCAACCACAGGAACATCAGGATCGCGTACAAGGGCGTCAGCGAGGACGCCTCGGCGTTCAGCGCCGCGTTCGCCGCGAACCCCGACATCACCGGCATGTTCCTCATCGCCAACAACGAGGCACTTGTCGCCGCCGGCGCGATCCGCCAGCTGCCCGCCGCGCGCCGCGACAAGATCAGCGTGGTCAGCTTCGACGCCGCCCCGGCCCTCGTCGCGGCCCTGAAAAGCAACCAGATTCAGGCGATCGTGGCGCAGAAACCCGCCCAGATGGGCGCCCTGGCCGTCGAGACCGCCCGCAAGGCCCTGATGGGCCAGTCGGTCGCCCGGTCCATCCCCACCGGCGGGGTCGGCCTGACCCGCGCGAACATCGGCCTGCCCGCCTTCGCGCAGTACGTGTACAAGTCCAGCTGCAAATAAGTCCCCGCCCCGCAGGCCCCCACCAGTGATGGGGAGGCCTGCGGGTCTTCCCATGAGGCCCCCATGACCCACACCGTGACCGCCCCACCTGTCCATCAGGACCCCATGCCCGCGCCCCGCCAGCCTCTCACCGCGCCGCAGTCCGAGCTGATGGCGCAGGTTCAGGCCCGCCTGAGCAGCCGGGCGGACCTCGCGGCGCTGTTCACCCGCTGCTACCCGAACACCTGGCAGACGACCCTGCATGACCTGCCCGGCGGGCGGGTGTTCGTGCAGACCGGCGACATTCCCGCCATGTGGCTGCGGGACTCGGCGGCGCAGATGAGTCCGTACCTGCCGCTGTGCGCGTCGGACCCGGTCGTGCGGGCCGCGGTGGACGGCGTGATCCGGCAGCACGCGCACCTGCTGGGCGTGGACCCGTACGCGAACGCGTTCAACCGCGAGCCCGGCCACGAGTATCACTTCGACCGGCCCGCGCCGGGCCCGTGGGTGTGGGAGCGGAAGTTCGAGCTGGACTCGCTGTGCTTCCCGCTGTGGCTGGCGTGGCGGGCGTGGCAGGTGACGGGCGACGTGCCGCTGGACCTGCGCCCGACGGTGCGGACCGTGCTGGACGTGATGCACGCCGAGCAGGACCACGACGCGCGTTCGGCGTACACCTTCGAGCGACCTGCCGAGTACTGCGTGCTGCCCAGCGACACCCTGCCGCGCGGCGGGCGCGGCGCGGCGCACCGCCCGACCGGGATGGTCTGGAGCGGCTTCCGACCCAGTGACGACGCCTGCACGTACCCGTACCTGGTGCCCGCCAACGCGTTCGCCGTCACGGCGCTGGAGGGCGCCGCCGGTCTGGTGCGCGCCGTGTACGGCGACGAGGCGCTCGCGGGGCGCTGCGAGGCGACCGCCGGGCAGATCCGCCAGGGCATCGAGACGCACGGCACGGCCGAGCATCCCACCTTCGGGCGGGTGTACGCCTACGAGACCGACGGTCTGGGGAATCATCTGTTCATGGACGACGCGAACGTGCCCAGCCTGCTGTCGCTGCCGTACCTGGGGTACTGCGCGCCCACGGACCCCACGTACCTCAACACGCGGCGCCTGATCCTGAGCGGCGAGAACCCGCACTACCACGCGGGCGCCCGCGCCGCCGGAATCGGCAGTCCGCACACGCCGGGCCGCCGGGTGTGGCCGATCGCGCTGTGCATGCAGGCCCTGACCGCCGACCCGCTCACGCCGGACGGGCGCGCGGAGATCCGGTCGCTGCTGGACACGCTGACCGCCACGACCGCCGGGACGGACCTGATGCACGAAAGTTTCCACCCGGACGATCCCACCCAGTTCAGCCGCCCGTGGTTCGCGTGGGCGAACAGCCTGCTCGCCGAGACGATCCTGACGCACCTGGACGTCCTGACGGAGCGGGCGTGACCCTGACACGCTTCGAGCGGCGGTTGCGCGAACTCGACGCGCAGATCGCGCGGCTGGGCGCGTGGCGCGACGACGCCCTGCACCCCCTGCCCGACTGGACCTTCCAGGCGCCCGGCCAGTCGGCCGTGACCCTCGCGCCGGGTGAACCCTGGCCGGTGGGCGCGCGGGACCTGCGCGAGCAGCCCGTGGAGTTCCGCACCCGCTGGACGGTGCCCGCCGGGCTGAACGCACAGAGCGGCGAACTGGAGCTGGACGTGGGCGGCGAGGCGCTCGTCACCGCATCTCTGGACGGGCAGGTCGTCGCCAGTGGCGGCCTGAACCCGTACCACCGCCGCTTCCCGCTGGGGGTCCTCCGGGGCGGGGCGACGCTGGAGGTGCAGGTCACGGCGGTCCCGCGCGGCCTGTTCGGCTCGCCCACGCCCCGCCCGCATCTGGAGCGCGCGCGCGTGGGCGTGCCGCAGGTGCAGGTGACGGCGCTGCACGACGCGCTGGAGGTCACAGCCGCCGCGATCCGCACGCTGGGCCGCGAGGGCCTGGAGGGCGGCCGCGACGCGTCAGGCCACGAGAGCGGCAGTGAGGTCGCCGGGCACCTCCTGAACCTCGCCGAGGAGGTCCTGCGGGGCCTGGACTGGACGAGCAGCGCCGACGCGCACCTGTCGCGCCTGGGTGACCTGGGCGGCGGGGAGAGCTTCACGCAGGGCCTCTGGGCGCTGCCGGACACCCGCCCGGCGCGGGCGGCGCTGCCAGAAGGGCTCAGGGCCCGCACGTCCCGCGCGCACGGGCAGCTGCTCACGGGGCTGCAGGCCCTGCGGGCGCGCTTCCCGGCGCGTGGGGCGCTGGCGCTGACCGGGCACGCGCACCTGGACCTGGGCTGGCTGTGGCCGGTCCACGAGACGCGCAGGAAGGCGCGCCGGACGCTGCACACCGTGGCCGGCCTGATGGACCGCTTCCCGGACTTCACGTTCAACCAGTCGAGCGCGCAGCTGTTCGCGTGGCTGGAGCAGGACGACCCGGCACTGTTCGCCCGCGTGCAGGCCCACGTGGCCGGGGGACGACTGGAACCGGTGGGCGGCATGTGGGTCGAGCCGGACTGCCAGATGACCGGCGGGGAGTCGCTGGCGCGGCAGCTGCTGTACGGCCAGACGTACTTCCGCCGGGCGTTCGGGCGCACCTGTGAGGTCGCGTGGCTGCCCGACACCTTCGGCTTCACGCCCGCCCTGCCGCAGCTGCTGGCCCAGGCGGGCGTCACGGGGTTCTTCACGACGAAGCTCAACTGGAACGAGGAGACGCCCTTCCCGCACGACCTGTTCTGGTGGCAGGGTCTGGACGGCACGCGCGTCCTGGCCCACAGCCTGAACAACCCCGGCGGCAGCCGCCCCGGCCTGGGCGGGTACAACGGCGACGTGCGCCCCGGGGACCTGCTGGGCACCTGGGAGCGGTTCGGCGCGAAGACCAGCCGCGCCTGGGGGGACCGCGCGCCTGAGAGCCTGTTCACGTTCGGGTACGGCGACGGCGGCGGCGGGCCCAGCGAGGCGATGCTGCGCGCCTACGACACCCTGAAGGCCTTCCCGGCGCTGCCCGCGCTGCGCATGACCCGCGTGGACGACTACTACCGCGCGCTGCCCAGGGACGGCCTGCCGGTGTGGGCGGGTGAACTGTACCTGCAGCTGCACCGCGGGACGCTGACCTCGCAATCGGCGATCAAGCGGCTGAACCGGCAGGCCGAGCACCGCCTGCTGGAACTCGAGGCCGTGAGTGCGCTGCACCCGGCCTCCCCCACCACGCCGACTGAAACGGACGGCCTGTGGCAGACGACCCTCCTGAACCAGTTTCATGACATCCTGCCCGGCTCCAGCATTCACGAGGTGTACCGCGACGCCCTGCCGGAACTCGCGCACGTCACCTCGCGCGCCGCCGACCTGACCCGCGCGCACTGGGACGCGGCCGAGTCGACCTGGACGGTCTTCAACGCCGCCACCTGGGATCGCCCGCTCGCCGTGACCCTGCCCGGCGTGACCGGCGGCGTGAGCCTGGACGGCCAGCCGCTGGCGACCCAGGCGGTCGAGGGGGGCCTGCTCGTTCTCGCGCCGAACCTCACGGTGCCCGCGCTGGGTACGGCCGCGCTGACCGTCACGAAGGTGGCCGCCCCCGCACCGGAATGCCCGGTCACGGTCCGCGACGAGGGGGACCGCGTGATTCTCGAGCACGCCGGACTGCGCGCCGAGATCAGCAAGGGCGGCCGCGTGACGCGCCTGCTCGACCGCGCCACGGGCCGCGAGGCGCTGGGGCCCGCCGGGCACCGCCTCGTGGCGTACCCGGACCTGCCGTACGCCTGGGACGCCTGGGACGTCGCGCGGGACGTCGGCGAGGAGGGTCAGCAGCTGGACGGCCCCTGCACGCTGGAGGTCACCGAGACCGGACCGTGCCGCGCGGCCTTGCGGGTCACGCACCGCTGGCGGGACTCGGTTGTCACGCAGACCTTCAAACTCCAGGCGGGCGCGGCGCAGCTGGACGTGACGGTCACGCTGGACTGGCATGAGCGGCACACGCTGCTGCGCGCCGAGACGGACGTGGCGGTGCTGACGCACGAGGCCTGGGCGGAAACCGCGATGGGCGCCCAGCCGCGCCCCACCCACCGCAACCTGCCCGCCGACGCCGCGCAGTTCGAGGTGAGCGCGCACCGCTGGCTGGACCTCGGCGAACCCGGCTTCGGCCTGACCCTCCTGAACGACGGCCGCTACGGGCACAGCGTGCGCGGGCAGACCCTGGCCCTCAGCCTCGCGCGCGGCCCCATGTGGCCCGACCCGCAGGCGGACCTGGGCGCGCACGAGGTCCGCCTCGCCCTGCGCCCCCACGCGGGCGACTGGCGCGCCGCGCAGGCTCCCCGCGCGGGCTTCGAGCTGAACAGCCCCCTCCTGGCCCACCCGGGCACCCTGACCCTGGCGGCCCCGCCGCGCCTGAGCGGCCTGGACGTGATGCTCAGCAGCCTCAAACCCGCCCAGGACGGCCACGGTGTGATCCTGCGCGTGTATGAGGCGCACGGGGCGCGCGGCGTCCTGCGGCTCGACCCCGGCGCGCCTGGCAGCGCTCAGCGGGTCAACCTGCTCGAGGACCCCCTCGGCCCGGCGCAGCCCGGCCCGCTGGAGATGCCGGTCCGGCCCTTCGAGGTCCTGAGCGTCCGCCTGACGCGGGGGGGCGCTTGACGCGGCTCGCGCTGGGCCTGGACGTCGGAGGCAGTCACGTCACCGCGGGCCTCGTGGACGTCGACGCCCGCCATGTTCAGCGCACCGCCCGCCGGGACGTGCCGCACGGCGCGCCCATGGGGACCATCCTGCGTGCCTGGGTGGACGCCGCGCTGGAGGCCGCCGGACCCCAGGCCCCGCAGGTGACGCACCTGGGTCTGGCCGTCCCCGGCCCATTCGACGCGGCGACCGGCACGTCGCACATGTCCCACAAGTTCCCCGCGCTGCGCGGCGTGCCGCTCCGCCCGGCCCTGCGCGCCGCCCTCGCGGGCACGGTCGCCCCTGACCTGCCCATCCACTTCGGGAACGACGCGGACCTCTTCGCCCTGGGCGAGTGGTGGGGCAGCGCCGACCGGCCCGAGCGGCTGCTCGGCGTGACCCTGGGCACCGGACTCGGCTCGGGCTTCATCCTGCGCGGCCAGCCGCAGCACACCGGACCCGGCGTGCCCCCCGGCGGCGAACTGTGGAACGTGCCCGCCCCGGAAGGGCAGCTCGAAGACGCCCTGAGCGGCGCGGCCGTCACGCACCTGGGCGCGGCCCTGACCGGGCAGCAGGGCAGCGCCGCCGACTGGGCGCAGGCCGCCCGGCGCGGCCACACCGGCGCGCTGGCCGTGTAGGCCGAGTTCGGCCGCCGCGCCGGACAGCAGCTCCAGCCGTGGACGGACGCGTTCGGCGCGCAGGTGCTCGTCCTGGGCGGGAACGTCAGCCGGGCGGTCGACCTGTTCGCCCCCACCCTGGACGTCGGCGCCTGTCAGGTCCGGCGCAGCGCGCACCTCGAACTCGCCCCGATCCTCGGCGCGGCGGCCCTGCACCCCCACCCGTCGGCCCGGATCGCCTGACCACCCGCATCGGTCAGCGGCCCCCCGCGCCCGACCGGCGCCGCCCCGGTCGCCGTGGGGATCGGTCACGCACCGCAATTGCGGTGACGCCGCACCCGTATGCTGACCGGAGAACCGACAGGTTCGGGAAGGTCGTGCGGCAGGGGAACTATGGACAGTCTGGTATTTGCGATGGTGCGGCAGGTCGCGGCGAGCTGGTACGCGTTGGCGTTGATGCAGGGCTGCGGAGGGCAGCAGGCGACCGAGACAGGACTCATGCAGGCGTCCCTGTTCCTGAGTGACCTGGGCATCGTGGACGAATCCGCTCCTTACCTCGACGGCGCGCGTGACGCCATGCGCACCGCCGAGGGACTCGGGTTCGGCCGCGTGCATTAGAGCAGTTCTCCGAATGACAGCATCGAAAAGACAGACTTCCGATGCCTCCATTCTCCGTCCTGCTCGGTGAAATTCACTCGCTCTCCTGCGGAGATTTACAAGTCCGCTCGGTCATGAAGACCACCTCGTTATGACAGATGCTGTATAGCGTCGGCCAGACCGACCCATGTGGCCGACCCGGTGCGCCCTCGCCGCCCGGCGTGTAATCCGGCGGCGGTCCTATTTGCTCCTGGCCGGGTCTGGTAGCGTACCGGATGCTTGAACTCCAAGGAACGTACACGGCGCTGCCCAACAAGCGCCTCGTCATTCTCGCCGCGCCGGTCAAACCCGTCAGTGGCGTGTGGGCAGAGGACATCGCCGCGCTGACCGAAGCTTTCGAAACGCCGGGCGGGTGCGAGGTGCGCTTCCGCTCCCCGTTCGGATGGATGGAAGGGCTCCTGCAGGAACGCAACGCGCTGCGGGACCGCCGGCGGTCCTTCGAGGGCTACGTGTGGTTCCAGCGCGCAGCGCCGCAGGACAGCGCCGACGTGACCACGAAGGACGTGCCGTCCGCCTGAGCGGCGCCACCCGGCATCCTGGGTCGAGCGGCGTGCTCGGCGGTGTTCCCTTCGGTCCAGGGCCGTGCCTGTTCGACCTTCGGCACCACCGGTGCCCCCTGCCGGGTTCAGGGACTCGCCCGGCCCGGTCCAGCGGGACCGTGGGTGACCTTCCCCTCGTCCGATACGCACTTCGGTTGCGTCGACGGGTCGGCACACCACCGGACCCTGGTCACCTCCGGATCGTTCCCCGCGCCGCCCTGCAGCTCCGCTCGGATCGAACGTCGGTGCAGGCCGACCGGATCAACCGTCGCGGCCGGTCACAGCAGCCGGTAACGTCCGCGTGACACGCGTTCCAGATCCTGATGGTCGGCCTCGTTCGGCTTGCGCGCACTGGCGTTGCGGCACATCAGGGTGTTGATATGCAGGCGCACCTCGGCGTCGCTGTAGTGGCTGCCGTGGTCACGCATCCACTGCACGACGCCCTGCATGGAAAATGTTCCTTCCGGGTGTGCGCGGCTCAGTTCCCGAGCGGCGGTCAGAATCACTGAGCGGCACGTCATGCCGCAGTGTCGCAGGTTTCCTGATGCCAGACACGCCGCGGGGCCAGACGGGGAGGGATACGGACTCCGATTGAACGGCTTGTCGAGCAGGTTCCGGGGGCACCTCGGGGCCAACACCACGCCCCCGATTCCACGTCCAACCGCTGCGCGCCTCCCACGCAGCACCCGGTTCGCGGTGGGCACCGGAGGCCCCGCTCGGTAGCCGGGGGCCGGACGGTGCGCTGCAGCAGGGCCGGGCGTCCCGGCGGGTTCATGCGCCCAGGGTCGCGCCGCCGTCCACGGTGAGGTCCGCCAGGGTGATGTGCCGCGCCTCGTCCGACAGCAGGAACAGGACGGCGCCCGTGATGTCGGTGGGCTGCGCGATCCGCCCGAGCGGAATGCCAGTGCGGAATGATCCGGGGTCCCCTTCGATCACGCGGTGCTCGGCGCCGGGCGCGGTCCACAGCTGGCGCTGCATGGGCGTGTCGGTGCTGCCGGGCGAGACGAGGTTGCAGCGCACGCCGCTTCCGGCGAGTTCCAGGCCCAGCGTGCGGGTCAGGTGCGCGGCGGCGGCCTTGCTGGCCGCGTAGGCGCCCATCCCGGTCCGGGGAACGTGCGCGGCGTTCGAGCCGACCGTGACGACCGCTCCGCGTCCGCGCGCGCGCATGACCCGCGTGGCCGCGCGGGACACGAAGAACACGCCATTGGTGTTCACCGCGAACGTGGCGTGCCAGTCCTCGTCGCTCAGGTCCGTCAGCTCTCCGGGGCGCAGGACGCCCGCGACGTTCACGAGGTCCGTCAGGGGGCCCAGGGTGGCCTCGGCGTGCGCGACGGCCTGATCGGCGGCGCGCGGGTCGGTGACGTCCAGCGGGTACGGCACGACGCCGGGCTGCGCGGTCAGGTCGGGCGGGATGGGCTGGCGGTCCGTGGCGAGCACCCGCGCGCCCCGCGCGGCGAGCGCCGAGGCGACCGCCGCCCCGATGCCCTGCGCGGCGCCGGTGACGAGGGCGACCCGCGCTGTCCAGTCGGTGCCGCTCACGCACTCACCTCCCGCAGGGCCGGGGCGCGCAGCCCGGTGTGCAGACGCCGCAGCAGGTCGTCCAGCAGGGCTTCCAGGCTCTGCGGCGTGTGCAGCGCCGGGTGGCCGTCGGCCGTGACGGTCAGGTCGTCCCGCCAGCCGCTGAACGTGAACGCGAGGTCCTCGACCGGGCCGGACGCCGGCGTGTCGCGCGTGACCTCCAGGCCGGGGCCGAGGTCGAGCGGCGCGGCGAACGGGATGACGTTCACCTCCGGGCCGAACAGGCGCCGCCGGTCCAGGTCCGCCCAGAGGCGCTCCAGGCGGTAGGGCGCGGCGCCCTGCGCGTGCGTGCGGGCCGCCTGCGCGCGGCGGGTCAGGGTCGCCAGGTCGTCGCCCGGGTGCACCTCGATCCGCAGGGGCACGAGGTTCATGCGCATGCACGGGACGTGCGCGGCGGCGCTGCCCAGGCGCAGCATGACCGGCGCGGCGATCAGGACGGCCTGCTCGCCCGTGCGGGCGTGCCACTGCGCGGCGCACGCGGCGTTCAGCGCGTCGGGCCACGCGGCGCCCCACGCGGCGGTCACGGTCCGCAGGGCACGGACAAGGGCGGCCGGGACGGTCCGCTGCGCGCGGTGCCCGATCTGCAATCCCAGGTGCAGGAGGGGCGCCGCCTCGAACGGCAGGTCCGCGTACGCGGCGCGCAGCCGGGCGCCGTCCGCGCGTTGCTGCGCGCTGCCGTCGTACGCGCGGTCCTCCAGGGCGGGCGCGGCGAGCGGTCCGAACGGCGCGGGGGGCGCGTGCAGGCCGCCCAGCGCGCGGTGGTGCGCGGCGAGCTGCGTGAGGAGCTGCGTCACGCCGTACCCGTCGAGCGCGATGTGATGCGTGACGAACACCCAGCGCCAGTGGTCGTCCGCGAGGCGGTGCAGCGCGTGCCGGTACAGGTCCCCGGTGCGCAGGCCCAGCGGGCGGCGCGTGGCAGCCCGTTCGTGCGCGCGGGCCTGCGCCTCGGGGTCCGGGTGCGTGCGCCAGTCGAGCCGCCCGGGCGGGCGGGGCAGCTCGCCGGTGGGCAGCTGCGCGGGCTGGCCGTCCACCGACGCGTAGCGGACGTGCAGGGCCGCGACGTCCGCCAGGGCGCGGGTCAGGGCCACCTCGAACCGCGCCGGGTCGAGCGGGCCGCGCAGGTCGAGCGTCTCCACGACGTGGTTCAGGACGCTGCCGTCCGGGTCGTCCAGGTCCGTCCAGAGGCTGCGCTGCGCGAGCGTGACGGGCAGCGGCACCGTCACCGCGCTCCCGCCGCGCACAGCAGGTCCGTCAGGGCGTCCAGGGTGGGGCGCGCGGCGACGTCCGCGTACGTCACGCGCGACCCGGCGCACTGCCAGTCTTCCGTGAGCAGCATCAGCCGGATGGAATCCAGGCCCAGCAGCAGCAGGTCGTCGTCGCCGCGCAGGTCAGCTTCCGGTACGCCGAGTGCGGCGGCGATCTCGGCCCGGACGCGCGCGGGCGTCCACCCGTCCGCCGTTCCCTTCTCGCCGCGCAGGGCGAGGAGGGCGGCCGCGTGCGTGATCCCGGCGCAGCGGGCGGCGCCGTACTCCAGCGCGCGGCGGTGCTCGGCCTCGCTGAAGTCCGCCAGGGCGTCGGCGATCAGGAACGGCTGCACGTCCTGCATGAACGCGTCGGCGGCGCTGAGCAGGCAGCCGATGTTCGCGTACACGCCGCAGATGAGCAGCTGGTCGCGGCCCCATCCGCGCAGGTGCTCACGCAGCGGCGTCCGCTGGAAGGCGCTGTAGCGCCACTTCGTGAGGACCGTGTCGCCCGGCCGCGGCGCCACGAGCGGGTGGATGCGCGTGAGCGCCGGGTCGTCCGGCAGGCCCGGCCCCCAGAAGTCGGTCAGCAGCGCCCGGTCGGCGGGGTCCTGCGCGCCGGGCTGCGCGGTGTACACGACCGGGATGCCCAGCGCGCGGGCGTGCGCGGTGAGGTCCGCCACGGCGCGCAGCAGGTCCGGGATGGGCGGCTGCGCCGGGTCGTAGAAGTCCAGGAAGTACGCCTGGAGGTCGTGGACGAGCAGCGCGGCACGCGCCGGGTCGGGCGTCCAGGGCACGCGCTGCGCGGGGAGGGTGTCGGGGGTGGGCATGGGGTAGCTGGGCAGGCGGGGAATCATGTGGGGCTCCTGTCGGTGAGATCCTGGGCAGGGCTCAGGGCCGGCGTGGGGGCGTAGCGGGCGCGCAGGGCGGGCTTGTCGACCTTCCCGAACGGTGTGCGCGGCAGGGTGGGCAGCACCTCGACCCGGTCGGGCAGCTTGAACGCGGCGAAGCCCTGCTCGAGCAGGTGGCGGCGCAGGTCCAGCGTCAGGGCGCGGGCGTCGGGCAGGGACTGGCTGGCGGGCTGGTCGGGGTCCACGCGCGGCTGCACGACCGCGCAGGTCCGCTCGCCCAGCCACGGGTCCGGCAGGCCGATCAATGCCGCCTGGAACACGCGCGGGTGGCCCAGCAGCGCGTGTTCGATCTCCTCGGCGGCGATCTTCTCCCCACCGCGGTTGATCTGGTCCTTGTGGCGGCCCTGCACGATCAGGTGCCCGTCGGGGCGGCGCGTGACGATGTCCCCCGTGCGGTAGTACCCGTCCGGCGTGAACGCGCGGGCGTTGTGTTCCGGCGCGCGGAAGTACCCGCGGATGGTGTACGGGCCGCGCGTGAGTAGGTGGCCGGGCGTGCCGTCCGGGACGGGGCGGTCCTCGTCGTCCACGATCAGGATCTCGTCGTGCGGACTGATCGGGCGGCCCTGCGTGCCGTACGTGACGTCGTCACTGCTGCCGGGCCGGACGTAGTTCACGAGCCCCTCGGCCATGCCGAACACCTGCTGCAGCGCCGCGCCCAGCCGCTCCGGGACCTGCCGGGCGACGTCGGGGGCCAGCGGCGCGCCGCCCACCTGCACGACCCGCAGCGTGGACCCGGGCCGGGCGGGCGTGAACTGCGGGGCGCGCAGCCACAGCAGCAGCGCGCTAGGCACCAGCGCCACGTGCGTCACGCCGCAGCGCTCGATCAGGGCCGCGCACACGTCCGGGGCGGGGCCCGGCGCGGTGACGACCGTCCCCCCGGCGTGCAGCGTCCCGAACGCGCCGGGGGACGTGAGCGTGAAGTTGTGCGTGGCGGGCAGCGCCGCGAGGAACACCGTGTTCGGCGTCAGGCCGCACAGTTCGGCGCTGGCGCGGACAGAGTACAGGTAGTCGTCGTGCGTGCGCGGGATGAGTTTCGGCGTTCCAGTGCTTCCGCCGGACAGCTGGTACAGCGCCACTTCACCCGTCCCCTGACTGGACACACCCTGACTGGCCACGCCGGGCTGGGCCGCCGGTTCCCTCCAGGCTGCGGCGTCCGCCGGGATCAGTGGCGGGGCGGCGTCCGGGTCGCCCACGGTGAGGACCAGCGTGTCCGGATGCGCGGCCTGCACGGCGCTCGCGGCCCGCTGCGCGTCCGGGTGCCCGCCGGTGATCAGCGCGCGGGCGTGCGCCTGCGTGGCGAACGCCGTGAGTTCCGCCGCGCGGTGCGCCGCGAGCGCCAGGATGGGCCGCGCGCCCAGCCGCAGCAGGCCCAGCAGGACCTCGAACACGTCCGGGCTGTTGGGCAGGTGCAGGATCACGCGGTCCCCGGCGCGCAGGCCCCGCGCGGCGAGCGCGGCCGCGTACCCGCTCGCGGCGGCGTCCAGGTCCGCGTAGGTGCGGGTCACCCACGCGCCCGGCTGCCCGCCGGGGCCCAGGGCGTGGCCGACCAGGGCCGTGCGCGGCCCGAACTGTCCGGCCAGGGCGCGCAGCCACGCGCTGAACGGCTCGCCGCGCCAGTACCCGGCGGCGCGGTACGCGCGGGCCAGTCCGGGCGGCCACGGCGTGAAGTCAGCGTCCGGTGCACCGGCATCCGGAGCGTGACCGACCGGGACACGGGCGGCGACAGGGGTTTCCGGGACGGTCACAGCACCCCCTCCAGGTCCAGGGGCGAGACGCCCAGGGCGCGCAGCATCGTGCCGAACTTCGCGGCGGTCTCGGCGCGTTCCCGCGCGGGGTCGGATCCGGCGACGATCCCGGCCCCGGCGAACAGGCGGGCGTGCGGGCCGCGCAGCCGCGCGCAGCGGATCGTGACGGCCCACTCGCCGTCACCGCGCGCGTCGCACCAGCCGACCGCGCCCGCAAAGAACCCGCGCGGGCCTTCCAGCGTGCCGATCAGGTCACGGGCGGCGGTGGCGGGCACGCCGCACACGGCGGGCGTCGGGTGGACGGCGCTCACGAGGTCCAGGACGTGCGTGTCCGGGTCGCGCAGGGTCGCGTGGATGCTGGTGCCCAGGTGCCACAGGCCCGGCGTCTGCACGAGTCGCGGAGCGTCCGGCACGGTCAGCTCGCGGCACAGTGGCGCGAGGGTCTCCCGGATGGCGGCGATCATCAGCGCGTGCTCGTGGCGGTCCTTGGCGGAGTGCAGCAGGTCGTGCGCGCGCCGGAGGTCCTCGGCGGGGTCGGCGTGGCGGGCGCGGGTGCCGGCCAGGGGCCGCAGGCGCAGCTGCGCGCCGCGTTTGCTCAGCAGCCGTTCCGGGCTCGCGCCGACCAGCTGCGCGCCGTCTCCCAGTGGAACGCTGAACACGAAGGCGTCCGGGGCGCCTTGCGCGAGCCGGGCGGTGACGGCACGCGGGTCGGGTGCCGCGTGCAGGTGGAGGTCCAGGGTGCGGCCCAGCACGACCTTGTGCAGGTCGCCGCGCGCGATGGCGGCCGCCGCGTGCGCGACGTTCGCCTCGAACGCGTCCGGGGCGGGCCGTGACGCCGCGTGGAGGACCGTGGTGCCCATGGAGGCCGCTGTCGAGGGAGCGGCAGTCGAGGTAGGCGGTGTCGAGTGGGCCAGGTGGAAGGCCGCCGGGTCCTGGGGCGTGAAGCCGATGGCGCCCAGCAGGTGCGTGCCGTCCGGCGCGCCGCTCAGGGCGTGCCGGGCCTGGGCGGCGGTCAGGGGCGCGGCGTGCGGGTCGAGCAGGTGCAGGTGCCGGTCCAGGGCGCGCCACGCGGGGGCGTCGGTCGCGGCGTGAGGGATCGACTGTGTGGCTGGATTGGCGACGGGGGGGGCGGCGGTCTGGGTCATGGGGCCTCCGGGGGGGCGGGGAGCAGCGTGAGGGCGAGGAGGAAGCCGTGCGTGTGCACCCAGCGCACCTGAAGCGGGCCGGGCCAGCCCAGGACGTGCATCTCTGCCACGCCCTGCGGCGCGGCGGGCGGGGGCGGCACACGGAAGTGCGCGGGGTCGAGGGGGTCCGGGCGCAGCGGCCACAGGGCCTTGAAGGCGCTCTCGGTGAGGACGTGCCGCCAGAGTCGGGGGCCGGGTGCGGGTCCGGTGAGGGGTTCGAGGTCCAGGCCGACGCGCTGCGGCGCGCGTGCGGCGGCAGCGACGGTCAGGCCGCCGGCGTGACTGAGGCTGCCGTGGGTCCCGGCGGGCCAGTCGGGGGCGCCGCCGGGTGTGCGGGGCAGGGGGCGCAGGGCGTCCGGGTGGCCGAGGAGGTGCAGGGCGTGGGCGGCGCAGCGGCGTCCGGCGTGCCAGTCGTGGTGGCGGCGGGTGGGGGCGTGGGCGGGCAGCGGGAAGGGTGGGGGGAGGTCGGTGGGCTGACAGCTGAGGGCGATGGCGCTCGACACGGGCCAGCTGCTCAGGTGGCGGCGCAGGGCGTGCAGGGCCGCGTCGAGCTCGGCCGCGCTGGGATGGGCTGGATGGGAGGTCATGTCGGACCGGGTGTGACGCCGGTCCGGCTGAATCTGACAAATCCGAGTGGTTTAGTCAAGTAATTTCGGAGACCGGTCAGATTAACTTGACTAACCCAGTCGGATTAGTGCAGGATCGGCGCGTCGGATCCCCCGACCTCACCCGGATCACCCCCCGCAGACCCGCGCCCACCCGGCACCGGTCCACCCCCACCACACCCCGGAGGCCCCCCGCCCATGTGCCACGGCTTCACGCCCCTGCACGACCTCAGCACCCACCGCCGCGTCCTGCGCTGCACCTGCGGCAACCTGCACGTCATCTGGCACGACCTGAACTTCGCCCTGAACCACCAGGAATTCAGCGACCTGCAGGGCCTGCTGCGCCGCGACGACCCCCAGGCCACCCAGGCCGACTGGGCGCTGCACACCGGCACCCACGGCACCCGCCTGTGGTGCGGCGCGACCGGCGTGACCTTCACGCCCAGCGACTTCGGCGCGTTCCGCCACCTGATCCTGCACGCCCACCCCCGCACCCTCAACTGAACGCGGGCCGCCCCTGATACGGATTCCGTTTGTTCCGTTCCCAACCCGGGACAGCACCGGGTTGCCAACTCCACGTCCGGAGGGGCGTTTCTCTCCTTCTCGCATCCGCTCGGATTGAACGGCTTTACAAGCCACTCAATCGGAGTCCGCATGATTCGACCACCGGAGTCCACCCGACCCCACCCGGAGCCGCATGACGCAGACCGCCCCCGACCTCACCCACATCACCGACCACGTCAACGAGGACCACGCCCCGGAACTCCTGCAGGTGGCGCGCGCCTTCACGGACCTGCCCGCCCCACGCGCCGCGCAGATCCTGACCCTGGACCACACCGGCCTCACGCTGGAGGTCCTGACCGACCACGGCCCGCGCAGCGCCCGCCTGACCTTCCCCGACCCCAACCGCCCCCCGCACGTGAACCTGCGCGCCCTGGTCGCCGACGCCCAGACGCTCCTGAACGAACGTCCCGACCCGCGCACCACCACCTGGACCCTCCAAGGCGCCCGCGACCTCGGGCCCGGCCTGCGCCGCCTGACCTTCCACGCCGACCCGCACGCCCTGCAGGGCTGGCAGCCCGGCGACGCCGTGCGCGTCACGATCGGCGACACCACCCGCGTCTACACCATCCGCCGCGCCCACGACGGACTGGCCGACCTGGACGTCTACCTGCACGGCGGCCCGGCCACCGACGCGCCCGGCAGCACCTGGGCGCGCACCCTCCTGCCCGGAGCCACCGTCACGGTGGGCGCGCCGCGCCGCGAGACCCTCCCGGAATTCACCGGGCCCAGCCTGCTCCTCGGGGACGAGACGGCCCTGCCGACCATCGCGGCGCTGCTCGAACACTGGCCCGAAGGGCTCACGCCCGGCCCGCGCGTCCTGATCGAGACGGGCGACCCCGGCGACGCCCACGCCGCCCTGCGGGGCGTGTCGCTGCCGCCCGGCACGCACCTGAGCGTCGTGCCGCGCAGCGGCCCCAGCGGCGAGGCCCTGACCCGCGCCGCCCTCAGCCTCGACCTGGACCTGCGCGCCGTGTGGGGCGCGCTGGACGCCCCGCACGCCCTGGAACTGCGCCGCGCCCTGCGCGCCCAGCACGACCTGATCCCCACCCAGTGCCGCGTCAGCGGGTACTGGACCCCCTGACACCTACCCAAGGAGAACCCACATGCGACCCACCCACACCACCCTCACCCGCGCCGCCCTGACCCTCAGCCTGCTCCTGGCCGCCCCCGGCGCCCACGCGGCCACCGTCCGCGGCGCCGACGGCGTGAGCGTCAGCGTCAGCAACCCGCGCCGCGTCGTCGCGCTGAACGCCACCACCGTCGAACTCATCTACCGCCTGGGCAAGCAGGGCACCATCGTCGGCACCGACGTCACCGGCACGTACCCGCCCAACCGGATCCCCAGCGTCGGCCACTGGGCGCAGCTGCCCGCCGAGGGCATCATCGCGCTGAAACCCGACCTGGTGATCGGCACCGCCGACAACCTCGCCATGCCCGCCAACCAGAAGGTCACGCAGCAGCTGCGCGCCGCCGGCGTGAAGGTCCTCGTGCTGCCCGCCAGCGACACCGGCGGCCTGGACGGCGTCCGCACCCGCCTGAACATCCTGGCGGACGTGTACGGCGTGCCCGGCGCCGCGCAGGCCCTGAGCCGCTCGTTCGACACCACCCTGAAGGCCGCGCAGGCCAACCGCCCGAAGGTCACGCCGCGCGTGCTGTTCCTGTACGCCCACGGGCCCGGCGACGCCAGCATCTACGGCACCGACGGCGGCGCCAACGACCTGATCACCCTCGCCGGGGGCCGCAACGTCGCCCCGTTCCGCGACACCAGACCGCTGACCGCCGAGGCGCTCGTCGCGCTGAACCCCGACGCGATCATCCTGCTCGAACGCGGCCTGGACGCCCTGGGCGGCATCGAGGGCGCCCTGAAACTGCCGGGCGTCATGCAGACGAACGCCGGACGGCAGCGCCGCGTGTACGCCGTGGACAACTCCATCCGCTGGATCGGGCCGCGCCTGCCGGAATTCGCCCTGAAACTCGCCCGCCAGTGGAACGCCGACTTCCGCTGACCCGCCGGGGCCGCGCCGCCCGCCCCGGCGCGGCCCTCACCCTGACGGTCCTGACCGGCCTGCTGGCGGGCGCGGTGATCCTCGCGGTCGGCCGCGGCGCCCTGCCCATCAGCCCCGCGCAGGTCCTGAGCATCCTCCTCGCCCCGCTGGGCGCCGCGCCGCTCGCCCCGTTCGACGAGCAGCAGGCGGCCGTGCTGTGGATCATCCGCCTGCCGCGCGTCCTGCTGGGCGCCCTGGTCGGCGCGGGGCTGGCCGTGGCGGGCGCGGCGCTGCAGGGTCTGTTCCGCAACCCGCTGGCCGACCCGGGTCTGATGGGCATCACCAGCGGCGCCGCGCTGGCCGCCGCGCTGAGCGTCGTGCTGGGCCTCAACGTCCTGGGAAGCTACTCCCTGCCCGCCGCGGCCTTCGCCGGGTCGCTGATCGCCACGGCGCTCGTGTCGCTGCTCGCGCAGGACCGGGGGCGCGTGAACGTCACCACCATGCTCCTCGCGGGCATCGCCATCAACGCCCTGTGCGGCGCCGGGACGGGCCTGATGACGTTCCTGGCCACCGACGAGCAGCTGCGCACCCTCACCTTCTGGAACCTCGGGTCGCTGGGCGGCGCCACCTGGCCGACCGTCCTGAGCGCCCTGCCGCTGATCCTGCTGGGCACCGTGGGTCTGCCGCTGACCGCCCGCGCCCTGAACGCCCTGACGCTCGGCGAGCACGGCGCGGCGCACCTGGGCGTCCCCGTCACCCGCGTGAAGTGGCTGATCATCAGCCTGGTCGCGCTGAGCGTCGGCGCGGGCGTCGCCGTGGCGGGCAGCATCGGCTTCATCGGCCTGGTCGTGCCGCACCTGTTGCGGCTCCTGACCGGCCCGAACCACGCGACGCTGCTGCCCGCCTCCGCGCTGCTCGGCGCGACCCTGCTGATCCTCGCGGACCTCCTGGCCCGCACCGTCGCCGCGCCCGCCGAGGTGCCCATCGGGATCCTCACGGCGCTGCTCGGCGCGCCGTTCTTCCTGTACCTGCTGCGCCAGCGCCGCGCGGAGGGCGCGTGACCCCGCACGAATCCCTGATCGAGGTGACGGCCCTGACGCACACCGTGCAGGGACGGCAGCTGCTGCGGGACGTGCACCTGACCCTGCGGCGCGGCGAACTGCTCGCCGTGCTGGGCCGCAACGGCGCGGGCAAGAGCACCCTGCTGCGCCACCTGACCGGCGAACTCGGCCGGCGCGGCGTGACCGTCCTGGGCGGCCCCGCCCACCGCCCCGGCACCGACCTGGCCCGCCACCGCGCCGCGCTGCCGCAGCACACGCCCGCCCCGTTCGCGTTCAGCGTGCTGGACATCGTCCTGCTGGGCCGCATCCCGCACGGCCCGCGCGACACGCCCCACGACCGCGACGTCGCCCGCGCCTGCCTGGACCGCGTGGGCCTGCGCGGCGCGGAAGGGCGCGACATCCAGACGCTCAGCGGCGGTGAGCAGCAGCGCGTGCACCTCGCCCGGACGCTGGCGCAGCTGCACGGCACGCCCGGCGACCGGGTCCTGCTGCTCGACGAGCCCACCGCCAGCCTCGACCTCGCCCACCAGCACGCCACGCTGCGCCTCGCCCGCGACCTGGGTGCGGAAGGCGTCGGCGTGCTGGCCGTCCTGCACGACCTGAACCTCGCCGCGCAGTACGCCGACCGGGTGCTGCTGCTCGCGGATGGTCAGGTGCTGACCTGCGCCCCGCCCGAGGCCGCGCTGACCAGCGGGCACATCCGCGCCGCGTACGGGCACGACGTGCTCGTCACCCGCCACCCCTGCCTGAACTGCCCACTGATCGTCAGCGCGGGATAGCAGGCGCGGCAGCGGAGGGGCCGACGGGTCGATCCCCCCGGATACAGTCAGGGGCGCGGCGGCAGGGCTTCCGCTGCGCCCCTGCCCCCTGTGGTCAGAGACCCAGGCTGATGTACTTCGTTTCGAGGTACTCGTCGAGGCCCCAGTGGCCGCCCTCGCGGCCCACGCCGCTGTTCTTCATGCCGCCGAAGGGCATCTGGGGGGCGGCGGCGCTGGGCCCGCCGTCGTTGATGCCGACGATGCCGTACTCGAGCGCCTCGGCGACGCGGAACGCACGGGACAGGTCGCGGGTGTAGGCGTACGCGGCGAGACCGTACTCGCTGGCGTTCGCCAGCGCGAGGGCTTCCTCCTCGGTGTCGAACACGACGACCGGGGCGACGGGTCCGAAGGTCTCCTCGCGCAGGATCAGGCTGTCCGGGTGCACGTCGGTCAGGACGGTCGGGTGGAAGTACAGGCCTTCCTTGTGGGTGCCGCCGACGGTGGCTTTCGCGCCGCGGGCGAGGGCATCCTCGACCTGCGCGCGGACCTTGTCCAGTCCGGCCTGCTCGACGACGGGGCCGACCCCGGTGCCGTCCTGCAAGGGGTCACCGAGGACGAGGTCGCCGGTCAGGCGCGTGAGGATCGCGGTGAATTCGGCGGCGACGGACCGCTGCACGTACACGCGGTTGGTGCTGATGCAGGTCTGCCCGGCGTTGCGGAACTTGCTGGCCATGACTTCCCGCGCGGCGCGCTCCAGGTCGGCGTCCTCGAACACCAGGAAGGGCGCGTGCCCGCCGAGCTCCAGGCTGACGCGCTTGATGGTCTTGGCGGCCTGCCCGTACAGCAGTCGGCCCACGGCGGTGGACCCGGTGAAGGTCAGTTTGCGGACCCGCTCGTCCTCCATGAAGGGCGCGCTGAAGGCCGGCGCGTCGTTGGTGGGCAGCACCTGCAGGGTGTTGGCGGGGCCGCCGGCCTGCAGCCACAGTTCGGCGAGGTACAGCGCGGTCATGGGGCTCTGCTCGGCGGGTTTGAGGATCATCACGCATCCGGCGGCCAGGGCGGGCGCGGCCTTGCGGGTGATCATGCCCGCCGGGAAGTTCCACGGCGTGACGGCGTACACGATGCCGACCGGTTCGCTGCTGGTGAAGCCGCGCTTGTGGTCGCATCGGCTGGGCACGCGCTCCCCGCCGATGCGGCCCGCCTCCTCGGCGCACCATTCGATGAAGCTCGCGGCGTAGTGGACCTCGCCGCGCGTCTCGGTGATGGGTTTGCCCATCTCAAGGGTCATGAGGCGCGCGAGGTGCTCCTTGTGTTCGAACATCAGGTCGTGCCACCGGCGCAGGATCTGCCCGCGCTTGTACGGGTTGACCCTGCGCCACTCCTTCAGGGCGAGTTCGGCGGCGTCGATGGCACGCCGGGCGTCCTCGGCGGTGCAGTCGGCGACCGAACCGATGGGCTGCAGGGTGCCAGGGTGGATGACCTCGAAACTGCGGGGAGTGGTGTGCCACGCGCCGTCGAAGTACGCCTCGCTGCGGGTGACGCTGTCGTTGCTGATGGTGGTCATGGGGCCTCTCTTTCGGGGGCGTCCGCGGGGACGCCGCCTCGGACCGGGATGTCCGGCCAGGAATGGGGGTCGGTGTCGAAGAGGTTACCGCCGATGACCGTGAGATCGGCGTGCCTTCCGGGTTCGAGTGTCCCGCGGTCCGGATCGCCGTGCGCCTCGTGCGCCAGTTCGTACAGCTCGTCGGTGTCGAAGCGCAGCCGCGCCGAGTGGTGCTGTTCGGGCAGCGGGGAGGTGGCGGCCCCGCCGTCGGGGCGGCAGATGAACAGAGAGGTTCCCGCGGATGGACAGGCGGCCCGCGAGGCTCCATTCCTCGAACTGCGCCTGGGTGGGTTACCTGGGTGGGTTAGGGCATCGCGCCCTCCACCAGGCCGTACGCCGTCGCGGTCAGGTGGCCGCGCGGGAGGTCGATCTCCCTGCCGGGGGCGGGGGCGTGTCTGGGCCGATCCGGGGCGAGTCCGTCGAGCGGGTCGCGGGTGAGGGCCGCGACCCGCCTCGCCTCGTTCCAGCCTCACGAGTTCAGGGCTGTCGTCACGCATGCTCAAACACCCGTGCAGCGCGGCCTGCACGTCCTCCACGGATCATGAGAGGCGTGGTCGCGCGAAGGCCCGATTTACTCGGCAGGTTCGTCCACACCCCATACCGATTTACTCGGCAGGTTCACGGCCACGAACGGAGAAAATTCGCTCTGGGAGGGTTATTTTCGAGGTATTCAATTCTGCCGAGTAAATCGGGTTGTCCTGCACCCGGAGTCCCGATTTACTCGGTAGGTTCACCTGAGTTTTCCACAGGCAGGCCCGATTTACTCGGCAGGTTGGCTGAATGCTCGACCCGATTTACTCGGCAGGTTGCCTCCGTGAAAGCCCGATTTACTCGGCAGGTTCTGCTGCTGCCACTCCCGATTTACTCGGCAGGTCCGACCGATTTCGACCCGATTTACTCGGCAGGTTTCCCGATTTACTCGGCAGGTTCGGCGGAGTTTTCCACAGGTTTTACCCGATTTACTCGGCAGGTTGTCTGGAAAAACGCCGTCCAGCACGCGAGCAGCCCGGCCCGCTTGTTGTTGTTGATCAACATTTTTTTTACTTCTTTAAAAACAAAACAACAAAGGGGCACGCGCCGCGCCTTTGCTACAGTGATGCCCAGAGGACCCTGACCGATGCCACGCCCCCGCAGGAAAGCGACCGTGCCGCCCCAGCGACCCGGCGAGATCGAACGCTTCGACGAGGCCAACTCCGCCCGTCTGGGGTTGATCTGCGTGCAGGAACGCATCCCCAGCGATTACACCCGCTGGGATCAGGAATGGACCGTCGACGGGCGCGCCGCGCGCCTCACCTGCATCTCCCCCAGCGAGTACGGCGGCGTCCCCCACGGGCTCGATGGGGACTTCGCCACGACCCTGAACCTGATGTTCCTCGAACAGGGCGCCCCAGAGAGCGGGGAGATCAACGCCACCGCGTACCAGCTGCTCAACCGCTCCGGCTTCCCGGACAGCGGCCAGTACTACCAGGCGCTGCAGGAGTCCCTCGACCGGCTCAAGGGCGCCACGTACACCGCCAGTGAATCCTGGCGCGACAAGCGGCACGACCGCTGGACCACCGTGAAGTTCAACATCATCGAGCAGATCGACGCGGACACCGAGGCGGGACTCGCGTACGGGTCCGGCACGCTCCTGAAGGTCCGGCTGGCCCGGCCGGTCGTGCAGAGCCTGCGCGCGCAGTACGTCAAACCGCTCGACATGACGTTCGTGCAGAGCCTCAACCGGGCCCTGACCCGCAGCCTATACCGGATTCTCGACGCGCGCCGGTACGATCCGGTGCATCTCGCCGATCCGGCGCCGCTGCTGCGGATTCCGCTGCAGCAGTGGGCGCGCGAGTGCAAACTGCTCGAGACGATGCCGGCGCGCATCAAGCGGAACCTCGACGGCGCGCACCAGGAACTCATCGAGCGGGGGTACCTGCGGGCCGTGACCTACGAGGGCACGCGGGCCAGCACCGTGATCGTGTACGAGTTCGGGGACGTCGCGCCCTCACCCGCCCCGGAACCGAGCCTGCAGGTGATCGCGGATTCCCCGCTGGTCGAGGCGCTGTGCCGCGAGGGGGTCGTGCCGCCGGTGGCGCGCAAGCTCGCGCAGCAGTACGGGGACCTGCACGTCACCACGCGGCTCGAACGCTTTCACGCGCTGCTGCGTGAGGGCTACGCGCCGAAGAAACGCTCGGCGCTGCTGGTGGACGTCATCAAGGACGAGGAGGGGAAATACGACGCGGTACCCGCCCCGGCCCTGGCACCCGCAGGCGTGGATGCCCCGTCCCGGCCCGTAAAGGCCCCCAGGAGGCCCGACGAGACCCCGGAGGCACCCGAGTCCCACACCGACCGTCTGCAGGCCGAATTCCGGGCGCTGCCGCGCGAGGAGCAGGCCGCGCGTGCCCTGACCCAGGTGCGGATGTTCGTCGGGCGGGAACTGCGCGACAGTCACCTGCGGGCGCTGCACGCCGCGATGCTCACGGGTGAGGCCGACCCGCACATCGTGCAGCGCGAGGTGGTCCGCGCCGCCAGTGAGCTGCGCCTCCCGGAATTCGCGCAGCAGCTGCGCGACACGTACGCCGGATGAGTGCCGTGCACACAGTCCCCCGCGCGGGCTGGCGTGGCCTCGACGCTATCCTGCACGCATGCGAACCCGCCTCAGCCTGACCCTCACCCTGCTGTCCTGCGCGTCACTGTCCGGCGCGTCAGCGGTCACGCCACCCGTCACGCCCATCCTGCAACCTGGTCAGGCGTGGGTCATGCAGGCCGGCACGCCGCTGCCCGGCTGGCCGGCCGGCGGCGTGGTCATTCCCCTCGGCGCGTCCCGCAAGGTCGGCGCGGGCAGCGTGAAGTTCACGGTGCCCCCCCGCACCGACGGCGCCGCGACCGTGACCGACGACCTGTTCTACGATCCGCTCGACAGCGACCCGGAATTCATCGTCGGCACGCGCCTCACCGTGCGGCCCGGCGCGGCGCCCGTGAGCGTCAGTTGCATGGTCCGCACGCCCCACGCCCTGGTGGGGCGGCCGCAACAGGGCCTGCTGATCAGGGGCGACCTGTTCTCCCGCGAGGTGGTCAGCAGCGTGCTGGCGTACCTGCAGTCGGGCCTGCAGGCCGGTCAGCCGACCTGCACCCTGACCCGCACGCGCTGAAGCGCATGCACTGAAGCGCTTCGGGCCTGGCCTCAGGGCAGCTGTTCCAGTTGCCGCTGCACGGCGTCCGTCTCCTCGAGGAAGGTCAGGCGGTCCAGGCCCGGCAGACGCTCGACGAGCAGGGTCTGCACCTGCCGGTCCACGCCGAAGGCCATGCCCACGGCGAACACGACCAGCACCGCACCGAACACCTGTTGCAGCTGCCCCAGGCGGCCCATCAGTGCGGGCCGGTGAAGCAGTCGGCGACCGCCGAGCATGACGGCCAGCATGGGCGCGGCCACGCCCAGCGCGTACGCCAGCGTCGCGGCGAACGCGAAGCCCGTCACCTGACCGCTCAGGGCGAGGGTGGTGACGCTCGCCAGGATCGGGCCGACGCACGGGGTCCACACGACCCCCAGGGTCACGCCGACGAGCACGCCGCCCAGGAATCCGTCGCGGTCACCGGGGCGGCGCTGCGGCAGTGCGCGGCTCATGGCCAGCTCGAAGCGGTGCTGCAGCGCCGGGACGGCCAGGGTCAGACCGAAGCCCAGCAGCAGCGCCACCGCTGCGTAGCGGATCAGGTCGGGGCTGAGGTTCAGGGCGCCCACCACGCTGGCCAGGAACAGCGTGAGCAGCACGAACGAGCCGATGAACCCGGCGATGATGCCCAGCGGTCGCCCGCGCCCGCCGACCGTACCGGACAGCAGGACCGGCAGCACCGGCAGCACGCAGGGCGACAGGACGGTCAGCACGCCCCCCAGGAAGGCCACGAGCAGCAGCAGCACGCCTTACTTCCGGGTGTTCGCGAGAATCTGGTCGAGTTTGCCGCCCGCCCACTTCTTCAGGGCCTTCCCGTCCCGGTCGACCAGCACAAAGGTGTGCTGGTACGTGATGCCGTACTGCTTTTTCAGCGCGCCTTCCTTGTCGTAGTCGGTCTTGAAGATGGTCACGCCGGCAGGGACGCGCGCGAGGTTGCGGGTAATGTCCGCGTCGGCGGCGCGGCAGTTCGGGCACCACGACGCGGCGAAGAACAGGACGCGCTGCGTGCCCTTCGCGGCGTCGAAGGCGGCCTTCGTGTACGGCTGGTAGCGGGTCGCGGCCGGGGTCGCCTGGGTGGCGGCGGCGGCGGTCAGGGTGGCGAAGAGGGCGGCGCTGAGCAGGGTGGTCTTTCGGTTCATGGTGAGCCTCCACTGCCGGTACGGACGAAGGGGTCGTCCGGGTTCAATCGGGTGGGTCTGAGGCCGGTGGGCGAGTCCAGTGGGCGAATTTAGCGAGAGAATGGCGGCGCGGACCGTGCCCGCGCCGCCACCGGGAACCGGTCGCGCTACGCCTCGGCGCCTCCTGCGTCCTGATGTTCCCGCGCGGCCTGATGCGCCAGGCGCCCGACGGTCAGGCCCTGCACGACGATGCTGAACACCACGACCACGTACGTCATCACCAGGAACAGGTCCCGCGCCGGTCCCGCCGGGACGGTGAAGGCCAGCGCCACACTGATCGCGCCGCGCAGCCCGCCCCAGACCATCAGGCGGCGCGTGACGGGTGGGAAGTCCGTGCCGCGCCGCAGCAGCAGGTACGGTCCCTGCACGCTCAGCACGCGGGCAAGCAGCACGAGCGGGATGGCGAGCAGGCCCGCCAGCAGGGCCTGACCGCTGAAGGTCACGGCCACGATCTCCAGCGCCAGCAGCGCGAACAGGGCGATGTTCAGCACCTCGTCGAGCAGGTGCCAGACACTCTCGAACTTCTCCCGGCTGGACAGCGCCGCCGGGCGCCGCTCCGTCAGGGAGCCCACCAGCAGGCCCGCCGCGACGGCCGCGAGCGGCGCCGAGACGTGCAGGTGTGCCGCAACGGCGGTGGCGACGAGCACCAGTCCCAGCGTGATGAGCACCTCGGTCACGAAGTCGTTCACGGCGCGCAGCGCCAGGTACCCCAGCAGGCCCAGCAGGCCGCCCAGCAGCAGGCCCCCGGCGGCTTCCTGCAGGAAGAACAGCGTGACGCCCCACCAGCCGGGCGCGGCGTGCTCACCGTGCCCGCTGGCTGAGAGTGCCGCCAGGACCGCGAAGGCCACGACGCCCACCCCGTCGTTGAAGAGGCTCTCGCCCGCCACGAGCGTCTCGATGCGTTTGGGCACCCGCGCCTGCTTGAGCATGCCCAGCACCGCGACCGGGTCAGTCGGGCTGATCAGCGCGCCGAACAGCAGGCACAGCACCAGCGGCACGGACAGACCCAGCGCGCCCAGCAGCGCGAACGTGCCCAGGCCCACCAGCGCGATGGACAGCGCCGTGCTGATCAGCGCGAACGTCAGCACCGGGCCGCGTAGCGCCCACAGCGCGTGGGAGTTCACGCCCAGCGCCCCGGCGAACAGCAGGAACGACAGCACGCCCTGAAAGACGAAATCGTCGAACTGCACACTCCGGACCGCGTCCACGGTCGCCAGGGCCGCCGGGACGCCCGCGCGGGCCAGCAGCAGCATCAGCAGACTGACCAAGAGCCCCCCGACCGTCACGCCGATACTGGCCGGCAACTTCAGGAACCGGGCGTTCAGGAACGCCAGGGTGGCCGTCAGGGCCACGAGCACCGCACTCAGGTCCAGCAGGTTCACATGACCCCCAACCGGTGCGCGCCGTAGAACAGCCCCACCGCCAGCAGGACCGTGATCACCGTGATGGGCGTCGCGTACCGCATGAATCCCCCGAAGCTGATCGGGTGCCCCTCACGGGCGGCGATGTCCGCCACGACGATGTTCGCCGACGCGCCGATCAACGTGAGGTTCCCGCCCAGGCACGCCCCGAGGCTCAGCGCCCACCACAGCGGATCGATCCCGGCGCCCAGCGTGCCCTGCAACTCACGCAGGACGCTGGCCATGCTGATCGTGAACGGGATGTTGTCCACGAACCCGCTGATCAGCGCGCTGCCCAGCCCGATCAGGAGGATGCCGGTCCCGACGTCCCCACCCATCGCGGCCGTCAGGGCCGTCGCGGCCTGCTCGAACACGCCCGCGTGCTCCAGCGCGCCGACCACCACGAACAGCCCCATGAAGAACAGCAGCGTCGCCCACTCCACCTGCTCGAACAGTGCCACCGGGTCGAGGTCCGCGATCAGGAGCAGGAACGTGCTCGTCGTCAGGGCGATCAGGCCCGCCTCCAGGCCCAGCGGGTGCCCCACCATGAACAGCAGCAGCGTCACCGCGAACACCGCGAGGGCCTGCGTCATCAGCCGCCGGTTCACGACCGGCGTGGGCGCGTCCTGCAGGGCCGCCTGCAGCCGGTCACCGGCCGCGAAGCCGCTCAGGTCACCGCGCCGGGTCATCAGGAGCTGCATCAGGGCGATCCCCGCGACGCACGCCACCGCCGCGAACGGCGCGACGTTCACCAGGAAATCACCGAAGCCCTTTCCGGCCACCGACCCGATGATGATGTTCGGCGGGTCCCCGACCAGCGTGGCGGTGCCGCCCGTGTTGCTCGCGAGGATGATCGCGATCAGGAACGGCACCGGCCGCAGGCCCAGGCGCGTGACGACCGTGACGACCACCGGCGCCATGAACAGCACGGTGGTCACGTTGTCCAGGAAAGCGCTGAACAGAGCCGTCAGGCCGCTGAAGATCCACAGGACCCGCACCGGTTCCCCCCGCGTGAGCAGCAGCGCCCGCCGCGCCACGAGATCGAAAAACCCGCTGCGGCTGAGCACGTTGACGATGTTCATCATCCCGAACAGCAGGAACAGCGTGTTGAAATCGATCGCACCCCACGCCTGATCCGGCGCGAGCAGCCCCAGCAGCATGACCGCGCAGGCGCCCAGCAGGGCCGCCACAGTCCGGTGAACGTACTTCTCCGCGAGAATCAGGACGTACGTCGCGATGAACAGACCAATGGCCAGCGGCGCCTGCCACCCGGCAGGCAGGTGGAAGAGGGTCTCCCCGTGCATCACTGCCCCCGCAGCAGCAGGCCCGCCGCGAGGGCCAGGGCACCCACCGCCGCCAGCAGGCCGAACAGCGTCAGCAGCAGGTGTCTCAGGGCCCGGCCGACCGGCCCGTGCGTCTCGTCAAGGTGTCTGTCCGTCTGACTTGTCTGGGTCTGATTCATCTATCTCCTTCGTCACGGCGCGGCAGTGCACGGCGGCAGCACACGAGGGAGACCGCGCGCAGTCTCCCCCAGTTCGGTGTATGGCCACCGGCACCCACAATCACTGTGACTTCTCCACGCGCAGTGTAGCGGCCAGAGGCGCCACCTATCCGCGCACGTAGCTGTCGGCACAATGCACGTTCCGTCCTGTGAAATGGAATCAGCGTGTTAGCATTTTCGCATATCACAGGCGATCAATGTCCGTTTTCGCATATCGGGAACAGGTTTCGCTGCGGGGATGGGTGTGAGATATCGCGCTCGCACCCTGATCGGCCATCCTGCGCCAGCTTTCGGGTGTAGGTCGTGACGTGAGCGGGGTCATTCCCACCTATCATCGACCGGTACCGTTGGCGTATTGACGTTTTTTGGCTGAATTCCTCCGCTTTTGAGGTGAGATGAACGAAGTAGATGTCATAAAATGTATATATGATGCGACCAAATCTGGAATAATCGAAGAATTTGATCGAAATGACATATATCTGGATTACCACCCCAGTCTGTCATCCTTGTTTGCTGGGCGAAGTGTGCAACGATTCAGCCTTCCACTTTCAGGGTTCACAGTGCATCCCGATATCGTCGGCCGGATGCCGGACGGGGATTCGCTCTATGCGATTGAAGCAAAGGGATTTCGGGATTCCCTGAAAGGGATTGCCCAGGCTGAGATCTATCAATTCGGGTTCCATGCCTCCTATTTTGCCCTTCCTGCTGAAGGATTGTCTCCGGTTATTGTGGATCTGGCGAAGAGAAAGAATGTTGGGTTGATCATCGCTGATCAGGACTGTGAAATTGTTCATAACCCGGTATTGACGAGTCCTCAGAAATACCTCTCAGACAAACTGAGAAGGCAGTTTGACGCGGCTATATCTTCAAGTTCGGCTGTTGGATTTTTGTACAATCTACCAACCCACTATCTATTCTGGACGGCAGTCATGGAGAATAACTGCGCCTATACTAAGAACGAGATGAAATCGATGTATGTCGATTTTGGTGCAGAGAAAGGGAAATTTGTGGGGGCTGCCTCCGGCGCGGTCAGGCTTGGATTGATCCACAGAAATGGCAATACGTACAGGTTGACCGAGATGGGCCACTCTGTCCATATGTCGCTGGGCCTGACGCTCCAGCAATGGCGCGAATTACATGAAGGCGTCAAAAAGGATCTTCTTGTCAACGTCTCGCCGCAGGTGGCCGGAACTCTGCGCATGCTGATGCTGTTTGACGAAAAGCTGAACCTTATCATCAATGGAATCAAGCGGCTTGATGCTGGAATTTCGGTGGAATATCTCGATATCGTCCGGCAGTGCGATGCGCTTGATCATGATACGGCACTGGTCTATTTTTTCGTCCCTCATTCAGCACAGGATATTTTTAAGCGAGGATACGAAATCGACTGGAGCAGGGTCGATAACTCTCATTTAAGACCTTCGGTTAATTATCAGACAAAGAGCTTATTGCAACATGCTGGATTTATACGCAGATCGAATCTAAATAGCTCGATCTGGAGCATATAAAACCCCCAAACCTTTAATCGACAGCGACGCTCGTATTAATCTTCCCGCCTTCGTGTTGCATGGGTGTCCTGCAGGGCGCGGTACCGCGTTTCGAGTTCGCGGAGGTCCCCAGTGTTGTGGGTGTCGCGGCGGGCGTCCTCGATGAGCAGTTCGGCGTGTCGGTGCAGTTCGCGGTGTCGTGCGGGGTCGCTTTCGCCTTCGGTCACGATGCGCAGGACGTCGAGGAGGCGCAGGGTCACGGCGGGGCTGCCGCTGCCGTACTGCCGGATCATGTGGAACATGCTGTCGAGCAGGCCGGCGTAGGTGGTGACGGGGTACACGAGGCGCAACTGGTGGTCGCGGTATTCCACGCCGGGCGGCCAGGTGCGGCCCTGCAGGCGGCACAGGGCGTCCCCGAAGCGGTCGATCACGTCGATGGCGGTCACGGGATCGTTCGTGCCGGGGCTCAGGGCGCGGGCGGCGACCTCGGCCAGCTGCCGGACGGTGAATTCCAGGTCCTGTCCGCCCACCCGCCGGGGTCCCAGGGTCAGGGCCGCAAGTACGTTCTGCGGGAGGTGCGGCACGCCCACCGCGACCGGCGTATTGGGGAACACGTAATCGCCGGGGCGCACCAGGATCCGCAGGGCGACCCCTTCTCGTTCGGCGGCGGTGAGCAGGGCGCCGGTGTCGAGCAGTTGCAGGTAGCCGCTGTCCGCTGAGCGTTGCACCTCTCCCCCATCCCAGAACGCCTCGGGCGGCGCGGCGGCCGGGGGCTGGGTGGGCGCGTCGTGGGTGGCGCGGTCCAGGGCGCGTCGCAGGTCGTCGCGCAGGAGGTTCACGACGGCCGTCATGTTGATGCCGCGCGTGACGTGCGCGAGGAAGTACACGAGGGCGCCCACGCAGGCCAGCGCGAGCAGCATGGCGAGCGTGACGTTGTAGTGCGGCACGAACGCGGTGTCCTCGCCGCCCCTGACGCTGCGCAGGCTGAAGAGGGTGAAGGCGAAGGTGGCGATGAAGGTCCCCAGGACCGCCTGGTTGCCCCGGTCGCGCGTGAAGTTGTCGAGCAGTCGGGGTCCCATGCTGCCCGCCGCGTAGGACAGGGCGGCGATGGTGATGGAGAAGACCGTTCCGGCCACGCCGATGGCGCTGCTCGCCACGGCGGACAGCAGGCTGCGTGCGCCGCTCTCCCCGCCGGAGTACGCCCAGGTGAGGCCGTCCGGGACGCCGTACTGCTCCTCGAGTTGAATGCCGCCCCAGGCGAGGAGCAGGGCCAGCGCCGTCATGACGGCCGGGAGGAACCAGAACTGCCCGGTCCATTCCCGCAGGCGCAGCCAGGTGCCTTTCATGGGGTCTCTGGCGGGGTCGCGGCGCGTGGTCTGGCGTTGTCGTTGCGGGCGGGCCAGCCCTCGCGCTGGCGGGTGCGGTCGCCGTCGGTGTCCTCGGTCTGGTCGTGGAACAGCACCTGCTGGGTGGGGAGGGGCAGGTCGATCCCGGCGGCGATCAGGGCCGGTTTCAGGGCTTCCAGGACGTGGTCCTGCGCCTCGACGGCCTCGCGGCGGATGGGCGGGTCGATCCAGAAGCGCACGTCGAGGTTCACGCTGAAGTCCGCGAGTTCCCGCACGAGGACGGTCGGGGCCGGGTCGCGGCGGATGTCCTCAATGCCGTCCAGCGTGTCCAGGATGATGCGTTTGGCCTGCGCGATGTCGTCGCCGTACCCGATGCCGACGGTGACGGACAGGCGGCGCCGGTCGTAGGCGGTGTTCACGATCACGCGGTTGGTGTACAGCTCGCTGTTCGGGATGACGACCCGGCGGTTGTCGTAGGTGCGCAGCAGGGTCGCGCGGACCTGGATGTCCTCCACGGTGCCCTCGTGGTCACCGCTGACGATCTGGTCGCCGATACGGAAGGGCCGCGTGATCAGGATCAGCAGGCCGGCCAGCAGGTTCTGGAAGATGTCCTTGAACGCGAAGCCGATGGCGACGCCGCTGACGCCCAGCGCGCCGAACAGCGACGCGGCCGTCAGGGTCGGGAAGATCACGGTCAGGCCGACCAGGGCGCCCAGCGTGAGGATCACCCAGGCGGCCAGTCGGCCGAACACGCGGGCGATCCCGGCGGGTTGTCCGGCCCGCGCGGCCAGGGCCTGCACCGAGCGCCGCGCGAGCCCGGAGATGAACCAGAACAGCGCGAACAGCACGAGGCCCAGGGCGACGTTCGGCAGGCTGGCCAGCAGGCTCTGCGTGAGGGTCTGGAATCGGGTCAGGATCGGTTCGAGTTGCCACGCCATTGCCTGCACTGTATGGACGGTGGCGTGGGCGCTCGTGTGGGGAGGCTGTCGGGTTTCTGCATGTTCGGAGGGGGAGGGACGGCGCAGCACCCCCGAGGCAGTTGACCTAAAAAATATTTTAGGTAAGACTAAATCATGATTCGACCTCTGCTCCCCGCCGCCCTGCTGTGCGTGGCCGGTCTCCTGAGCGGCTGCCGCGCCGACCCGCCCCGCCAGAGCGCGGACACGACCGGACGGCCCACCGTCCTGACCACCTTCACGATCCTGGCCGACATGACCCGCGCCGTCGCCGGGGACCGCGCCGAGGTCGTGTCCATCACGAAACCCGGCGCGGAGATCCACGGCTACCAGCCCACCCCCAGCGACCTGATCCGCGCGCAGGACGCCGACCTGATCCTCAACAACGGCCTGAACCTCGAACGCTGGTTCACCCGCTTCACGCGCGACATCGACGCGCCCACCGTCACCCTCACCGACGGCGTCCAGCCCGTGGACATCGCTGCGGACGCGTACGCGGGCAAACCCAACCCGCACGCCTGGATGTCCCCGAAAAACGCCCTGATCTACGTCGAGAACATCCGCCGCGCCCTGAGCGACCTCGACCCGGCCGGGGCCGACACCTACCGCGCGAACGCCGACGCGTACGCGCAGCAGATCCGCGAGGTCGACCAGCAGCTCGCCACGCAACTGGGCCAGCTGCCCCCCGAACGGCGCGCGCTGGTCACCTGCGAGGGCGCGTTCAGCTACCTCGCCCGCGACTACGGCCTGAAGGAACTGTACCTCTGGCCCGTCAACGCCGAGGAAGGCCAGGGCACGCCGAGGCAGATCCGCGCCGTGATCGACGCCGTGCGCGCCCAGGGCGTCCCCGCCGTGTTCTGCGAGAGCACCGTCTCCGACAAGGGCATGCGGCAGGTCGCCCGCGAATCCGGCGCGCGCTACGCCGGGGCGCTGCACGTCGACTCCCTCTCCGACGAGGTGCCCACCTATCTGGACCTGCTGCGTCGCGACGCCGACACCATCCTCGCGGGCCTGACCGGCGGCCAGCCGTGAACGCCCCCGCGCTGGACGTGCAGGACGTCAGCGTCGCGTACGGCGGCGGCCGCCTCGCGCTGCGCCGCGCCACCCTGAGCCTGCAACCCGGCCGCATCTGCGGACTGGTCGGCATGAACGGCGCCGGGAAGAGCACGCTGTTCAAGACCATCATGGGCTTCCTGCCCCCGCTGTCCGGTCAGGTGCAGGTATTCGGGCACGCGGTCCGGCACGCGCAGAAGGCCGGGTGGATCGCGTACGTCCCGCAGGCCGAGGCGGTCGACTGGGACTTCCCCGTCAGCGTGCGCGACGTGGTCACCATGGGCCGCCAGGGCCGCATGGGCCTCCTGCGCCGCCCCTCGGCGGCTGACAGGGCCGCCGTGCAGGACGCCCTGGACCGCGTCGCCATGACCGACTTCGCCGAGCGGCAGATCGGGGAACTGTCCGGCGGGCAGCGCAAACGCGCGTTCCTGGCCCGCGCGCTGGCGCAGGACGCCCGGCTGCTGCTGCTCGACGAACCCTTCGGCGGCGTGGACGTCGGCACCAGCGAGGCCATCACCACCCTGCTCAGCGACCTCGCGGGCGGGGGCCGCAGCGTCCTCGTCAGCACCCACGACCTCGGCACGCTGGAGACCTTCTGCGACGACGTCGCCCTGATCGCCGACCGCACCGTCCTGACGGTCGGACCCACCGCGCAGGTCCTCACGGCCCCGAACCTCGCCCTGACCTTCGGGGGCCGCTCGCCGCTGCACGACCCCGCCCGCATTCCCCAGGAGGTCCGCTGATGGACGCCGTGCTCCCCGCCCTGCTCGCGCCACTCGGGTACGACTTCATGCTGCGCGCCCTGCTCGTCTCCGCGCTCGTCGGCGCCGTGTGCGCGGTCCTGTCGTGCTTCATCACCCTCAAGGGCTGGTCCCTGATGGGCGACGCCGTATCGCACGCCGTGCTCCCCGGCGTGGTCCTCGCGTACCTGCTGAACCTGCCGTTCGTCGTGGGTGCCTTCGTGTTCGGGCTGCTCAGCGTCGGCGCGATCGGCTTCATCCAGTCCCGCTCCCGCGTCAAGGAGGACACCGTGATCGGCGTGGTGTTCACCGCGCTGTTCTCCCTGGGCCTCGTGATGATCTCCCGCGTGTCCAGCGACGTGCACCTCTCGCACATCCTGTTCGGGGACGTGCTCGGCATCAGCGACGCCGACCTGTGGCAGACCGTCATCGCGGGCGCCGTCGCCCTGGGCGCCATCCTGATCCTGCGGCGCGACCTGCTGCTGTACGTGTTCGACGCCACGCACGCCCGCTCCATCGGCCTGAACACGGGCCTGCTGTACGGCGCGCTGCTGGTCATCCTGGCCCTGACCATCGTCAGCGCCCTGCAGACCGTCGGCGTGATCCTGGTCGTCGCGATGCTCATCACGCCCGGCGCGACCGCGTACCTGCTCACCGACCGTTTCAGCCGCATGATGATCCTGGCCGTCACGGCCGGCGTGCTGTCCAGCCTGATCGGCACGTACGCCAGCTACTTCCTGGACGGCGCGACCGGCGCCTGCATCGTGCTGACGCAGAGCGTCCTGTTCGGCCTGGCGTTCCTGTTCGCCCCGAAACACGGCCAGCTGGCCCGCCGCCGCCAGCAGCAGCGCGAACGGCAGGCCGAACTGCAGGGCTGAAGCAGGCGCCCTGACGCGGGCGTTCGCGGACCTGGAACGCCCCGCACCAGGGCGAGTGACCGCTGCCCCGCAGGACGCTGGAACACCTGCACAGCAGAACAAGGAGGCGACGGGAATCCATGTTCCCGTCGCCTCCTTGTTCATTCGCACGGCTCCACGCCGCGTCATACGGGATTCAAGTGATTCCAGATCATCCGGAGTCGCCCGGTGGCCCCCTCACCCTTCCGTCGCTTCGCTCCACTGCTCCGCAGCTCTGCGAGTCCCTCCCTCTCTGCTCCGCAGCTCTCCGAGTCCCACAGGGGGAGAGGGGACAACGGAAGGCAATCACGTTGGAAGCAAGTCAATTTCATCCCGTATCAGGGGGCGCGCAGCATCACCGACGCGTCCAGGGTGGCCTGCACGGCCCTCAGGACCGGAATGGCCGATCCGAGCGGCTGGAACTCCTGCCCCGTCCACGCCAGATCCGACGCCGGGATTCTCATGCCCGGCCGCCGGGCCGCTGCGCGCGGCAGGGCACCCACCTCGTACGCCACGATCCGCTCGGTCATCGGGTCGAGAAACGCGTCGAGCACGAACAGGGTGCCCGCCCCGTCCGGCAGGCGCACCGTGAGCGTATCCACGGGCCGCCGGGCCACGCTGCCCAGACCGTGCCACAGGTGACTCAGGGGAATCCCGGCGCGGACGTGCAGGGCCTGCCGGGTCAGCCCGTCGGTGTCCGCCCACCAGACGTTCAGGGTGCGTTCACCGCTGAGGACCGTGAAGCCCCGCACGCGGCGCGCGGCGTGATCGTACACGAGGCCGCCCAGGGTGCCGATCTGCTCGGCACCCTGCCAGACGGGCAGGCCCCGCAGGGCCGTGGCGCGAAGTGAATCGTTCATGAGGCGCAGCGTACGCGCCGAAACTGGAGGGCAGCTGAAGACCCCCCCCGCTACACTGCGGGCGTGAGCAGACCGAACATCCTCGTGATAGAGGACGATCCCGGCATCCGGCGCCTGCTGCAGCGAGGACTGACCTTCGAGGGCTTCGACGTCGGCGTCGCCGAGGACGGCCCGGCCGGCCTGGACGCCGCCCTGACCGGCGCGCCCGACCTGATCCTGCTGGACGTCATGCTGCCCGGACTGTCCGGCCTGAACGTCGTCCGCGCCCTGCGTGAACAGGGCCGCGACACGCCGGTCATCCTGCTGACGGCCCGCACGTACCCCGAACATCAGATCGACGGGTTCAGCGCCGGCGCGGACGACTACGTCACCAAACCCTTCCCGATGGACGTCCTGACTGCGCGGGTCCGCGCGCACCTGCGCCGCCGCGCGCAGGACACCCCACAGTCGCTCAGCGTGGCCGACGTGACCCTCTACCCCACCCAGCACCGCGTGACGCGCGGAGGGGCCGACGTGACCCTCACCGCGCAGGAATTCCGGGTGCTGCAGGTGTTCATGACCTCCCCCGGACATGTGCTGTCCAAGTCGGTGCTGCTGGACCGGGCGTGGGGAGACACGTTCCTGGGTGACCCCAGCACCGTCGAGACGTACGTCATGACCCCACGCCTAAAGGCGGGGGCTTGTGTCTGGACTCCACCGCAACTCGGCGTACCTCGAAAGGCGAGCCGCTTTGGTTTCAGCGTCCGACACATCAGGGGCGCATGACAACCGCCCCGTGCTCATCCAGTCCTGCCGGACAAGCAATGCCCTGAGTCCCACATTCCTGGCCCCCACCAGATCCGCGTGCAACTGGTACCCGCACCCTTCACAGACGAACACCAACCCCTTCCGTGGGCGGTTGTCGCGGCTGCAATGCCCACACTTCGGGCAGGTCTGCGAGGTGTAGTGCGCGTCCACCTTCACCACCGTACTGCCCAGGAGCGGCGCCTTGTACGCCAGGAACCCCAGCAACTCGGCGTAACTCCACCTCGCACGGCGACGATTGGCCTTACGGGTCTTTTCGGAACTGGTGGAGCGCGAGCGTCTTTCGGTACGGTCACGAACTCCGGTCAGTTCCTCGACACCGATCAAGGCATGGGGGTAGGTCTTGAGAATTGCAGAAGCGAGAGAAGAGTTGACGTCAGCAATGAACCGTCTTTCCCTTCCCGACAGCGCCACCAGACGGCGGACTGCGGAACGGGTGCCTTTCTGCTGAAGCGACTTGCGGGCCTTCTGGAAACGCTCCGCCATGCGGAGCGTTTCCTTCCCCGACTTGAAGAACGCTTTCCCTGAGAGATTCGATGCGACCGCGAAATACCGCATCCCCACGTCCACGCCCACCACCTGCTGGTGTGTCACGGGTTCAGGGTCTGGAAGTTCGATCTCCAACGCGACGAGCAGGAAATACTGCTGCTTCCGCTTGTCATACCAGAGTTGTGCGGCGCCGATCTGGGCACCATCAGCGATCCAGTCCAGATGCTTCCGGTAGCCCTCGTAAGGCAGCACCAGACGGCCCGCCAGCGTGGAAATGCTGACCTGCTGGCCGGTCTTGAAGGAGTAGTCACGCCCGTACTGGTAGGACAGCGTACGGCTCACGAACTTCGGTGCGTGGTCAAGTCCCTTGTACCGGCGGGCTTTGGGGTTCGCTGCCCGCTTTGCGGCGGCCTGTTTGACGCGGGTCCAGAGGGTCTTGTAGACGGCTGCGACCTTCCGGGGGACCGAGCAGGCCATCTGAGCACCGAGCCCGAAGCGTTCTCGGAGGGTAGCGTAGACCTCTTTCTGAATCATGGCGGCGTTGGAGGTTTTGTTCATCTCGAACGCCTGGTGTGAGGTGTAGTTCAGCGCGTCCCGGTAGGCCAGCGTCACCGCGTCCAGGGCAGCTTTTTGCTCCCTGGTGTGGTGCAGCTTCAGCTTGGCGGTCAGCGTAGCTTTCACGTAAAAAGACTAGACCATTCTGGTATGAACAGCAAGGCCGCCTATGGGCGGCACTCCGGTTCCTCCCCATGCCTAAAGGCAGGGGCTTCCCCGGAGCTTCTCGGTGAAGGTCCTGCGGCAGAAACTCGAGCAGTCCGGCGGCGAGCGGCTGATCCACACCGTCCGCGGGGCCGGGTACGTGCTGCGCGCCCCGTGAAGGCCGCCTGCGGGGACCGCGCGTGAAGCTGCGCCTGCGCCTCACCCTGGCCTACGGCGCGCTGTTCGCGGCCGTCCTGACGGTCCTGAGCGTCACCGGGTACGTGGCGCTGATCCGCGAGCAGTTCCTGACGCTCGACCGGGTGCTCGTCACGACCGCCCGACTGGTCGAATCCGGCATTCTCCGCTCGGGCCGGTCGTACGCGCTGGACGCCGACACCGCCCCGCCCAGCCGCGACGGGATCGTGATCGTGCTGCGCAGCTACGCGCCGGACGGCACGCTCGCGCAGCGTTCACCGAACGATCCGGGCCTGCCGGTCACGCCACCCTGGGCGCCGCTGCTCACCCCGGCCAGGGCCGCGTTCTGGGACGCCGTTCCCCTGCCCGACTGGTTCGCCCCGCGCGAGATCGAGGGGGACCGCCAGGCCTTCGGGACCCTGGGCGCCGGTGGGGAACGCTGGCGACGGTACGTCGTGCAGCTCCGGCGCGGAGACCGGACCGCCGGGTACGTGGAGGCCCTGACCCCGCTGGCGCGGGCGGACGACACGGCCCGCGCCGCGACCCGCCTCCTGCTGATCGTGCTGACCTGCACGGTCACCGGCGTCCTGGGCGTCACCTGGGTGGTGGCCGGGGCGGTCCTGCGGCCCGTGACGGCGCTGACCCGCGCCGCGCGGGCTGTGGCCGGCAGCCGCGACCTCACGCAGCGCGTGCAGCCCGGCCCGCCGGACGAACTGGGCCAGCTCAGCGTCACGTTCAACGACATGCTCGGCCGCCTGCAGCGCGCCTGGGCGTCCCAGCAGCGGTTCGTGGAGGACGCCAGTCACGAACTGCGCGCGCCGATGACTGTCCTGCGCGGCAACCTCGACCTGCTGCGCCAGTACCCGCAGATGGACCCCGACGAGCGCGCCGAGGTGATCGCCGACATGGACCGCGAGACGTGGCGGCTGACCCGGATGATCGAGGACCTGCTGCTGCTCGCCCAGCGGGAACAGGACGCGCCCCTCCCGCAGCGGGGCGTGTCCCTGCGCGGGGTCGCGCAGGCCGCCGTGCAGGACGCGCAGAAACTGAGCCCGTCGCACGACCTGATCCTGCACCTCGACCCGCCGGATGACCCGCTGACCGTGCCGGGTCACCGCGATCAGCTGCAGCAACTCCTGCTGATCCTGCTCGACAACGCCGTCAAGTACAGCCCCGGGGGCACGCGTGTCACCCTGCGCGCTCAGGCCCTGAGGGACGCGGTGCAGGTCGACGTCGAGGACCAGGGCGGCGGCGTCGCCCCCGCAGACCTGCCCTATATCTTCGACCGATTCTACCGCGCCGACCCCGCCCGGCAGCGGCGTGGCGGCACCGGCCTGGGTCTCGCGATCGCGCAGTTGATCGCCAGTCGGCACGGCGCCGCGCTGTTCGTCCACCGGACCGGCGTGGACGGCACCGTGTTCCGCGTGACCTTCCCCCTCGGGACATGGTCACCGCCGGACCCGGAGGCGTGACGTGACGGGGTCCAGTCAGACCCGCCCCTCGACGCTCCCTTCAGCCGCTCCGGACGTGATCCGCTGCCCGGCGACCCAGACGTCCTGCACCCGCAGCGTGTCGTCGAGGACGGTCAGGTCGGCCCGCAGCCCGACGCGCAGTTCGCCCCGGTCACGCAGGCCGACCGAGCGGGCCGGGGTCAGGCTCGCCATCCGGCTCGCCTCGTGCAGGGGCACCCCGGCGGCCACGGCGCGGCGAAGCGCCTCGTCCATGGTCAGGACGCTGCCCGCCAGCGTGCCGTCAGGCAGCGTGGCGCGCGAGCCGCGCACGGTGACCGCCTGACCGCCGAGTTCGCTGTGCCCGTCCCCGAGTCCGGTGGCACGCATGGCGTCCGTGATCAGCATCACGCGTTCCGGCGCGGCGGCGCGCGCCAGTCGGAACGCCGCGTCGTGAACGTGGACGCCGTCCAGGATGATTTCCAGCGTCGCCAGCGGGTCACTCATGAGGGCGCCGGCCGGGCCGGGCGACCGGCCCTCGACGCCCCCCATCGCGTTGAACAGGTGCGTGGCGGCGCCCTGCCCGCCACTGGCATGCACGACGGTCAGGAATGCCAGGACCGTGTCCGCATCGGCGCGGGTGTGACCCACGCCGACCCGCACACCGGCCCGTGCCAGGCGCGCGGCGGCCGCCGTGGCGCCGGTGAGTTCCGGCGCGATCGTCACGGCACGCACGACGCCCAGCTTCAGGATCTCGTCCAGGCGTTCAGGTGTGGGGTCGAGCGTGAAGGGCGGCTGCGCCCCGAGACGCTGCGGACTGATGAACGGGCCTTCGAGGTGCGCGCCGGGCATGTCGGCCCCGCCGGGAACCGGGTGGCGCGTGACGTCCGCCACGGCCTGCAGGGCGCTCAGGACCGTATCCCAGGGGTTCGTGATGGTCGTGGGGAGCAGCGTGGTCGTGCCGTGCCTCGCGTGCAGCCGGGCCATCCGGGCCAGGCCGCCGGGGCCGTCCATGGTGTCCCCGCCGCCACCGCCGTGGACGTGCGTGTCCACGAAGCCCGGCAGGATCAGCGTGTCCTCCCTGATGCCGGGGTCCATGGTGATCTCCGCGATCTTGCCGTCGTGCACGGTGAGCTGGCCGGGGGTCAGGCCCTGCGGGAGCAGCAGTTGCCCGCGCAGGACCACGGGATCAGTCGCGATGGTCGTCACGCCAGAGTCTTAGCATGTTCGTCTCCTGGGTGTTCTGGGGATTCAGCAGGTGCTGTGCGTATCCGCAGAGGCCGGTGAACGGACCGCGCCGGTCAACCGAGGTTCCTCGACGGGGGGAGGAGGTTCTGCTGAACCCTGCCCGGCTGCCGTGTGTTCCGCCTTCGACCCGCAACCGGCGACTCACGGCCGCTCAGGTGGAACGGCGGTGCAGACCGTTCCCCCCGAGGCCGTGTCATGTCGTCTCTGTGAACCGAGCGAGGCCAGTTCCTGCGGAAGGCCGTGGTGGTCCGTGCCGTCAGGACCTGGCTCGACGGGCGGGGGCTATTTCAGTCCGTTGGCGACGGCCTTCGCCAGGGTGCCGTTGGCATCGTCCCCGTCGAGGGACCAGGCCATCGCGCCGCCCAGGCCCCTGCTCTTGACGTACGCCATCTTCGCGGCGATGACCTGCTCGTCGTCGTAACTCCAGAAGTTCGTGCCGTCGTACTTCCACATCTGCCCGGTGGTGGCGTTGCGGAACACGGTGCCCGGGGCGTTCTTCAGCACCTTGTAGTCCTCGATGCCCGCCTCGTATGTGCCGCGCGCCGGGCCGGTGGCACCCTGATACAGGCCGTTGTTCGTGCCGGGCACGCCGGTCCAGCCGCGCCCGTAGAAGGGCACGCCGATCACGATCTTGCTGGCGGGCATGCCGGCGTTCAGGAAGGCGTTCACGGCCGTGTCCACCGAGTAGGTCTTGGCGGGGCCGCTGCCGGGGCCATTGGGGTCGGTGTACAGGTTGCTGTGGAAGTTGGTGGGGCCAGTGGCGTCCCACGCGCCGCGGAAGTCGTAGGTCATGATGTTGATCCAGTCGACGGCGGCCCTGTATCCGGCGGGGTCCTGGTTGGCGATCTTGTCGGGGCCGCCGGGCGCGGCAATGGTCAGCAGCAGTCCGGGGCGCACCGCGTCGAGCTGACGGCGGAATTCCTGCAGCAGCAACGTGAAGTTCTGCCGGTCGGCGGCACTGACGGTGTTGTAGGCGAGTCCGCCGCCGCCGGGGTATTCCCAGTCGATGTCGATGCCGTCGAACACGCCGGCGGCGGACCCCGGGCCGGCCGAGGCGTCGGGTGTGGCGGGGAGGTTCCCCTTGATGTACAGGTCGATGCAGGAACTGACCAGCGCCCTGCGGGACGCGTCGGTGCTGGCGGCGGCGCTGAAGTGGCGGCTCCAGGTCCAGCCGCCCAGGGAGATCAGGGTCTTCAGGCCCGGGTGTTTGGCCTTGAGTTTTTTCAGCTGGTTGAAGTTGCCCTTGATGGGCTGGTTCCACACGTCGGCGACGCCATCGACGCTGCTGGCGGCGTCGAAGCTCTTGCCGTAGTCGGCGTAGGCGTCGCCGCCGTCGCCACTGCCGCTCTCGGCGCGGGTGACCATGTCGCACTTGTACGTGCCGCCCGCGTTGTACACGTTGCCGAAGGCGTAATTGATGTGTGTGAGGGTGGCGGCCGTGCCGCTGGTGTCGATGTTCTTCACCTGGTAGTTGCGGCCGTAGATGCCCCACTGCGCGAAGTACGCCACGCGCTTGAAGCCGCTGCCGGGGGGCGGAGTGGTGCCGATGTTCACGGTCACGGAGGCGGCGGCGCTGACCCGGCTGTTCCCGGCGGCGTCGAAGGCCCTGGCGGTGTAGCTGCGCGTGCCGTTCTGGGCGCTGGTGACGGCCTCAGTGGCGCTGTAGGGCGCGGCAGTGTCGGTGGCGAGCAGGGTGGCGCCCTGGTAGAACTCGACCCTGGTCACGCCGACGTTGTCGCTGGCGGTGGCGCTGAGGGTCACGTTCCCGGCGGCGGTGACGGTGGTGGGGCTGGCCGTGACGCTCACGGTGGGCGCGGTCGTGTCGCCAGTGCCCGCGATGTTCACGGTGACACTGGCGGCGGCGCTGACCCGGCTGTTCCCTGCGGCGTCGAATGCCCTGGCGGTGTAACTGTGGGTGCCGTTGTTCGCGGCGGTCAGCGAGACGGCCTGCGTGTAGGGGGAGGTGGTGTCGGTGCCGATCATGGTCGCGCCGTCGTAGAACTCGACTCTGGTCACGCCGACGTTGTCGCTGGCGGTCGCGGTCAGGGTGATGGTCGAGGCGGTCGTGACGGTGCCCGCACTGCTGTTGACGCTGACCGTAGGGGCGGTGGTGTCGCCGCCGCTGCAGGTGCCGCCGCCCGTCCACAGGCTGGGTGTGTCTTTCGGGTTCCAGTTCGTGCCGACGTAGGCGGTGTGGGTCTGGATGGCGGTGTAGGTGAGGCCCTGGTAGGTCACGACCTGCCCGGCGGTGTAGGTGGGGCCCTCGGTCCAGGCGGTGCAGGTGGCCTGGGCGTGGAGGCCGGGGTTGACCTGCGGGGATTCGCCGCAGGCGCCGAGGGCCAGGGTCAGGGCGAACAGGGCGGAGACGGACAGGGCAGTCTTGGGCATACCTCACCTCGTGTGGGGGGCGTGGAGGGCGAACGGTGGGTTGCAGGAACGTCTGCATCATGAACATCGATTTTCAATCTGTCAATAAGCGAAGGAATTTTTTTTCAAGTTTGCCGGATCAAGGTGGTGTCTGGACGCCATTTGTGACTCGCAGGGCGACCTTGATGCCGGATGAGCCTTCCGTCATGAAACATTTTCGGCGTGTTTCAGGATGATTCACCCCTGATATCCGCGCCCTGTCCGGCGTGGCAGGCGGGTCAAAGCGGTATCGCTGGAGCGTGGGCGGCAGAACCGATGAAAATAATGATCGCAGAAAACGGCAGCTTGACAAAAATAATTTTCAGGATTTAGTGTGGGTGCATCACCACGGACCCATCAGGAGTCGCATGAGTCAGACCACCACGCGCCCGGCCCAGACGCCGGGAGCCATCAGCCGCATCCGCCTGCACGCCCACAGCCTCTCCCCCTCCCTGAGACAGGTCGCCGATCACGTCCTGCGCGACGCCGACACCGTCATCCACCAGACCATCACCGAACTCGCCACCAGCGCCGGTGTCGGCGAGGCCACCATCACCCGGCTGTGCCGCAAACTGGACTTCGCGGGTTTCCACGCCTTCAAGATCGCCCTGGCCGCCGATGTCGCGGGCCGCGACACCAGCAGTGAACGACCCACCGACCTCGGCGGACACACCGCCCGGCTCGTCAAGCAGGCCAAACTGACCCTGGAAGACACCGGTCGCCTGCTGGCCCCCGACGCCATCGAGGCCGTCGCCGAGCAGCTGTCCCGCGCCCCGCGCGTCGACCTGACCGGGCAGGGCAACAGCGGCATGATCGCGCAGCTGTTCGCGCACCGCCTGCTGCGGCTGGGCATCACCGCGCAGGCCTTCACCGACCCGCACGTCGCGGCCGTGAGTATCTCCACCCTGCCCCGCGGCGGCGTCGTCATCGGCCTCACGAGTTCCGGCAGCACCATCGACACCGTGCAGCACCTGCGCCTCGCGCAGAGCCACGGGCACTACACGGTCGCCATCACGCACCGCGCCTCCTCCCCCATCACCCGCTACGCCAGCCGCGTGCTGTTCACCTCCCGGCAGGAAGACCCCCTGACCGACGCCGTCATGGACACCCTGATCAGCCAGACGCTGGTGCTGGAACTGCTGTACACCGCCCTGCTCGCCCGCCGCCCCGAGGCCGCCGCCATGCTGCGCGTCACGGCCGAAAGTGTGGTCGAGAAGAAGTACTGACCCTGTCCCGCCCCCACAAGGAGAGCCCCATGAAACGTAGCGTGAAAGCCCTGACCCTCGGCCTCGCCCTCGTCGCCTCGACTGCCAGCGCGCAGACCACCGTCACCTTCTGGACGTGGTACCTCAGCCCGAAATTCGACGGGTACATCAAGGACACCATCAGCGCGTTCGAGAAGGCCAACCCCGGCATCAAGGTGCAGTGGTTCGACAAGCAGGACTCGATGGTGCAGGACTTCATCGCCAGCGTGAACCTCGGCTCGGCCCCCGACGTCGTGAACCTGAACATCGACGAGACGCAGAAGGCCGCGCAGAACGGCTTCCTGACCGCCGTGAACACCCTGACCAGCCCCGCCACGCTGCGCAGCACCTTCTACCCTCAGAGCCTGAGCAACTTCACGTCCGCTGGGAACACCTACGCCTACCCCTGGTACGGCTGGCTGAACGAGGGCGTCCTGCTGTACAACCCCGACCTGTTCAAGAAGGCCGGGCTGACCCGCGCCCCCCGCACCGCCAGCGAGATGCTCAGCTACGCCAAGACCATCAAGGACAAGACCGGCGCGTACGCCTGGGTGCCCGCCCTGAAAGACCCCAACACCGCGTCCTTCCTGGGGTACTTCTACGCCGAGGGGCTCCCCGTCACCGACGGCAACGGCAGGGCGGCCTTCAACACCCCCGCGCACGCCAGCCTGCTCGCGCAGTACGTGACGCTCTACCGCGGCGGCTACGTCCCCGAGGACGCCGTGCGCCGCGAGGCCTTCCAGCTCGCCACCGAACTGTACGCGCAAAACCGCGTCGCCATGATCATCGGCGGCCCGCAGGCCCTGACGCGCATCAAGGACACCAACCCCGCCCTGTACGCCAGGACGGTCGTCACGCAGGCCCCGCTCGGCAAGGCCGGCGTGCAGACCGGCGGCAGCATGGGCCTCGTGATTCCCAAGGCCAGCAAGAACCCGCAGGCCGCCGCGAAACTCGCCGCGTTCTTCACGAACAACGCCAACCAGCTGGCCTTCGCCCGGGTCGTGCCCGTGGTGCCCACCACCAAAGGCGCGCAGACCAGCACGCAGTTCAAGACCAGCGGCAGCGACCCCGTCGCCCGCGCCACCGCGCTCGTGGGCGCCTCGGGCCGCCTGATCAACCCCGGCTACCGCGCGCCGGGCAACAGCGACGACCTGTACAAGAACTTCAACGACAACATCGAGGCGGCGCTGCTGGGCAAGAAGACCGCGCAGCAGGCCCTGGCGGACGCCGCCACGTACTGGAACGCCAACCTGAAGAAGTAAAACCTGATCCGGGTGGCCCGCCCGCGACCGTGGGCCGGCCACCCGCACCCCTGTCCGCCGCGCGCAAAGGATGGCTCCCCATGCAAGTTCACTGGCGTCAGTCGCTGATGTCCTACACGTTCCTGGCCCCGGCGCTGATCCTGCTGGCGGTGTTCACCTTCTACCCGCTGCTGTACGGCGCGTACCTGGGTTTCACCGAGTACAACGGCGCGCGCTTCGCCAACCACCTGCCACCGCAGTGGGTGGGCCTGAGAAACTTCGAGACCGTGCTCGGTGACCCGCTGTTCCGCACGGCGCTGGGGAACAGCGTGAAGTACCTGCTGGTCGTGCCCGCCCTGCAGGTGGCGTCCCTGGCAGTCGCGGTCCTCGTGGCGAAGAACATTCCGGGCATCGCGCTGTTCCGCGCGGCGTACTACGTGCCCGTGATCACCAGCGTGTCCCTGGCCGCCGTGATGTGGGAATGGGTGTTCAACCGCGAGGGCACCCTGAACTGGCTGCTCCGGGCGCTGCACCTGACCACGCCCGAGGCGGCGTTCGGCTGGCTGAACAATGAGCAGTGGGCCTTCTGGGCGGTCATGCTGGTCACGTTCTGGCGCGGCTTCGGATACTACATGGTGCTGTACCTCGCGGGCCTCCAGGCCATTCCCGAGGAACTGGAGGAAGCGGCGATCCTCGACGGCGCCAGCGCCTGGCAGCGCTTCTGGCGGGTGACGGTGCCGCTGATGCGGCCGACCATCCTGCTGTGCTCACTGCTCTCGACCATCGCCGCGTTGCGCGTGCTCGAAGAGGTGCTGGTCCTCACGAACGGCGGACCGCTGAACAGCACGTACACCGCGCTGATGTACGTGTACGCCAAGGCCTTCCAGGGCTTCGACTTCGACTACGGCCTGGCCAGCGCCGCCGGTCTGGTCGTGGCACTCGTGGCGCTGCTGCTCTCGGCGCTGAATTTCCGCTTCTTCCACCGCGAGGAGCAGGCGTGAGCGCGCGCGCCGCCCCCCCCCCGCCCAGGCCGCCCGCCCGGTCTCCTGGCGGCGGCCCATGAACACGGCGCTGCGCTACCTGTTGCTGGGCGTCATCCTGATCTTTGCGGTGTTCCCGTTCGTGTGGACCCTGGCGATCGCCCTGACGGACAAGACCGCCGGGAGCAGCATCTACGCCTTCCCGCAGAGCCTGCTGCCCCGCCGCGTCACGCTGCACAACTTCGTGGACGTGTACCGCACCTTCAGCCTCGGCAAGTACCTGTGGAATTCGGTGGTCATCACGGGACTGACCGTGGCGGGCACCCTGACCGTCTCCGCGCTGGCCGCCTACCCGCTGGCCCGCTTCCGCTTCCCGGGGCGGGAACTGATCTTCGGCGTGATCGTCCTGACCCTGGTCCTCCCGAGTGAAACGACCTTCATCGTGAACACCCTGACCCTGAAGAACCTGGGTCTGCTGGGCACGCACGCCGGCGTGGTGATGCCCACCATCGCGGGCGCGTTCGGGATCTTCCTGATGCGCCAGGCGTTCCTGGCCGTCCCGGCGGCGCTGCTGGAAGCCGCCCGTCTGGACGGGGCCAGCGAACTGACAATCCTGACACGCATCATGCTGCCCCTGACACGCCCGAGTCTCGCGGCGCTGGGCATCTTCACGACCGTCACCACCTGGAACGCGTACTTCTGGCCGATGCTGGTGCTCAGTGGCGCGCCCGACAAGGCCCCGCTGGCCGTCGCCGTACTGAAACTCAAGGGGCAGTTCAACTACGACCCGTTTAACATCGCCGCCGGGGCGATCATCATGATGCTGCCCGTCCTGCTGGTGTTCCTCGCGGCGCAGCGGCTGTTCCTGCGCGGCATGGAAGGAGCCGTGAAATGAACGAACCCCTGATGCTGACCGAGGCCCGCGAGGCCCCGCAGGTCGCCGCCCGGCAGCAGGGCAGCGCCGCGCTGGACGCCGCCGCGCGCGCCATCCGCGCCTTCGCGCCCAGCTACGTGGTCACGCTGGCGCGCGGCTCGTCCGATCACGCCGCCACCACCCTGAAGTACGCCCTGGAAACCCAGGTGCGCCTGCCGGTCATGAGCGCCGCGCCCAGCGTCAGCGGCGTGTACGGCGCGGACCTCGACCTGCGTGGGGCCCTGGTGCTGGCGATCAGCCAGTCCGGCGGCAGCCCGGACCTGACCGAGACCCTGACCCGCGCCCGCGCTGCCGGGGCACTCACCTGCGCCCTGGTGAACGTGGAGGGCAGTCCGCTGGCGCAGGCGGCCGATCTGGTCGTGCCCCTGCAGGCCGGAGAGGAACGCGCCGTGGCCGCCACGAAGAGCTACCTCGCGGCCCTCGTGATGGGCGCCAGGCTGGTCCAGGCCTGGCATCCCGACCCGGCGCTGGCACGCGCCCTCGACGCCCTGCCCGGCGTTCTGGATTCCACGCTGCGCAGCGAGGCGCGCGCCCGCGACCTCGCCGCGCAACTGGCCCGCGACGTCCCTCACCGCCTGCTGGTCCTCGGGCGCGGCCTGCATGCGGGCGTGGCCGCCGAGGTCGCCCTGAAGTTCCAGGAGACGGCGGGACTGGCCGCCCTGCCCTTCTCGACGGCGGAGTTCGCGCACGGCCCGGCGCGACTGGCCGACCCGCTGACCCCGGCGCTGTTCTTCCAGGCGCGCGACGCCACCGCGCCGTTCACGGCCGACACGCTGCGCGTCCTGGGCAGGTACGGGACGCCGGTCACCTTGATCGGCGCCGCCACCCCGGACCGGAACGCCGACCTGCCCACGCCCGACAGCGGACATCCGCTGACCGACCCGGCGGTCTCGGCGCTGGCCGCGCAACTGCTGACCGCGCACCTGGCCGTTCAGCGCGGCGAGAATCCGGACGCCCCCCCACGACTGAGCAAGGTGACCCGCACCCTATGACCGCGCCGGAAGCCACGCTGATCATCGATCTGGGCGGCCCCGACCTGACCCCGCAGGACGCCCGCTGGTTGCGGACTCATCCGGTGGGGGGCGTGTGCCTGTTCACGCGGAACATCACCACCCCGGAACGCACCGCGCGCCTGATCGCCGACATCCGCGACGCGCTGGGCCGCGACGTCCTGATCGCCACGGATCAGGAGGGCGGCGCGGTGCTCCGGCGCCTGGACGTTCCACCTCCCCCGACCCCACAGGCGCTGGCTGAACTGGACGAGGCAGCGGCGTACCGCGCCGGGCAGATCGCCGCGCGCGGCCTGCTGGACCTGGGCATCAACTGGAATTTCGCGCCCAGCCTGGACGTGAACGTCGATCCGCTGAACCCCGTCATCGGCGAGCGGTCCTTCGGGGCCGATCCGCACCTCGTCGCCCGTCTGGGCGTGGCCTGGGCGCAGGGCAGCGAGGCGGCGGGCGTCCTGAGCGCCGTGAAACACTACCCCGGACACGGCGACACCCGCGTGGACAGCCACGAGGACCTGCCGGTGGTCAACAAGAGCCGGGCACAGCTGGAAACCGCGGAGTGGATTCCGTTCCGCGCGGCCGCGCGCGCCGGGCTGGGCAGCGTCATGACCGCGCACATCCTGTACCCGCAGCTGGACCCCGCGCGGCCCGCGACCCTCTCCCCCACCCTGCTGTCCGGCGTGCTGCGCGGCGAGTGGGGGTACGGGGGCGTGATCGTCACCGACGCGATGGACATGGGTGCCATCGCGCGGCGCTGGCCGCAGGGTCGCGCGGCGGGACTGGCGCTGGCCGCCGGTGCAGACGCGGTACTGGTGTGCGGACACGGCGACCGTGCCGTGACCGACGCGCACGTCCTGGCCCTGCGCGAAGCGGCGGCCAGCGGCGTGCTGGACGAGGCACGCGTTGACGAGGCCGCGAACCGACTCGACCGGGCCACCCTGCGTTTTCCCGGCCAGCCCCGTGCCTACTCCGTGCAGGCGCAGCGTGAGGATCAGGGCGCGCTTCTGGACTGGGCACGCGCGGCAGTGCGCTGGTCGGGTACACCCCCGCGACTTCCCAGAGATGAACCGCTCCTGCTGTTCGTTCCTTCAGTCACGCCGCTGGGGGGACCGTATGGCGACCACCTGACGCCCGCTCAGCTGAACGACGCGCTGCGGCCACACTTCCCACACCTGCGCACCGTGGATCTCCTGGACGCCGAAGCGACCGAGGAGGCGTCGCGTGACCTGCCACGGGCTCCAGCACTGCTGGTCAGCGCCGGACGCTGGGGCGTGACCGGGGAGGCTCGCCGCCTGGCGTCGGGGCTCCGGGGACGCGCGCTTCATCTGTGTCTCTGGAACGCGGACGACGCAGGGGATCTTCCCTTGCCCGCCCTGATCACCCACGGTTTCCGCCCGCCGAATCTCCGTGCGCTTGTCGAGGCACTCGCCGAATGTTCGGGCTGAGCGGCGTTCCAGGGCATCAACTTCCCGTATGCCTGGTACACGGACAAGTGGTCGGCCGCTATGGGTCCGATGAAAGCCAGGAACGCCAACAGCGTCCGCATGGTGCTCTCTACCGGGTGCCGCTGGACGAAAACCGAATACAACGTGATCAACGACATGATCAGCGCGGCCCGCACGAACAAACTCGTCCTCGTGCTGGAAGTGCACGACACCACCGGGTACGGCGAGCAGGCCGGTGCGTGCACGCTCGCCCACGCCGCGAACTACTGCGTGGGCATGAAAAACAGCCTCGTCGGGAACGAGAAGCACGTCATCATCAATATCGGCAACGAATCGTACGGGAACTTGAACACCCCCGTGGGCGTCTTCACGGCCGACCCTCTGCGCAGCCGCCATCCGAACATGGAGCGGACCGCACCTCGCGGCTGCCGGGTGTCGCGAAGGCGTCGTGCCGCGTGGAGTGGGCGGACGACCTCGTCCCGCTGAGCGGTTCGGCCGGACCGGCCAGGATGCTGAGGCGCCTGTCGTGGGACACCGTGGAGGTGGCTTGCCGTTCGATCATCCGTGACGCTGTCAGATTCAGCGTGGGGCAAATCGCACAGCCCAGTAAGCTGTGGGCGTGAGTGACACCGCAGAGCAACGGCCCGTGAGAGAGCGCCGCCAGGCACCGGGACTGCCGGAGGTGGCCGCGTCGACCTGGAGCGCCGCTGATCCAGGGGAGGGGAGCGTGCATGGCGAATAAGCCCACCCGTCCCCTCGCCTACCGGGTCGGACAGTTGCTCGCCATCGCGGAGATCGGCGCGGGGCGTGAGGACGACCCCCTCCTGACGCAGCGGGCGTTCAGTCAGCCCGACACGCTGTCGGCCGGGTTCGCCCGTGACGTCCCGGCGTGGCCCGGTTCCCTTCAGCGCCGCTGGCAGGCGGTCATGAGCACCATGGAGGGCGTGCCGTCCGGCGCGGTGGACGCCGCAGGCGAGACGCACGTCCGCGTCGGGCGCTGGCATGAGCGCACGCAGATCCACCGCGCAGCCCGCGTCCAGGAGGCCCGTCAGCAGCTCGGTCTGAGCCAGGCCGAGTGGGCGCAGGTCCTCGGTGTGAGCGTGAAGACCGTGCAGGCGTGGGAGCAGGGGGTCAACAACGTCCCGGAGGAGATCGAGGAGCACGCCCGCCTCGTCCGGGAGCGCGCCGTCGCTTCCCCCTCGCGCCGCCCTGACGCGCCCCGGACCTGAGCGCCCGGGCGCGGCAGGTCATACGGACTCGGATTGAATGGCTGACAAAGCCGCTGGGTCCGAGCGGACTCGCAGAGCTGCGCAGCAGAGCGAGCAGGAGCGAAACGGGCTGCCGGGCGTGGGGTTGGCAACCCGGTGCTGTCCCGGGTGGTTAACGAAACAAACGGGATCCGTGTCAGGCCCCGCCGTCCAGCAGTGCGGCGCCCAGCAGCGCGGCCTGCTCGAAGTGGCGGCTCTGTGCGGCGTGCACGCCACCCCCCAGGGCGCCCTGGAGGGCCGGGCCGAAGTGGGGGAAGGCGCGGCGGACGTTCCCGCCCAGCACGAGCCGCTGCGCGCCGAACGCGGCGGCCCAGGGCATGAGGAGTCCGGCCAGGTCGGCGCCGAAGGCCTGCCAGACCGGCGCGGCGCGGGTCGGGTCGAGCGCGGCGAGGTCGCGGGCGCTCAGGGGAGTGCCCAGGATCTGCCGGGCGAGGCGGGTGACGGCCGCGCCGCTGGCGTGGGTTTCGGCGACGCCGTCCCGGTAGGGCGTGGACCACAGTTCACCGCCGGGGGGGACGCCGGCGCCGCGGGTGATGATCTGCCCGGCGCGCACGAAGCCGCTGCCGAGACCGGTCCCGAGGGTCACGCCGATCGTGTCGCGCTGCGCGCCGGCCCCCGCCCACCACTCCCCGAGCGTGAACAGATCGGCGTCGTTCCCGAAGTGGATGGGGACGCCCTCGGCGGGCGTGCCGCGCAGGTGGCCACGCAGGACGTCACGCAGCGGTACGCCCCGCAGGGCCGCGAACTTGTGGGTCATGTGGGACGTGCCGCCCGCGGTGTCGAAGGGGCCGGGGACCGCCAGACCCAGGTGCGTGACGGGCGAGTGCGTCACCTGCCGGATGACGTGTGTCCAGGCGGCGAGCAGGTCGGGCAGGGGGGCGGTGTGGGGCACGTCGAGCCGGGCGATGTCCCCGGTGACGCGGCGCGCCCGCCGGTCGATGAGGGCGGCGGTGACGTGACTGCCGCCGATGTCGAGCGTCACGGCGCACGCGCTCATCCGGCGCGGGCGCCCTTGAGCAGCTCCAGCAGGGCCACGTCCACGTCGTACCCGCCTTGCCGTTCGAAGTGCGCGCCGGGCCGCCCGTGCCCGACGATGCCGAACGGTCCCTGGAATTCCCACAGGGCGTACCCCCACCCGAACTCGTGGTACAGGCCGAGCAGGTCGCCGAACCAGCGCCGGGCGTCCGCGTCTGGCGTGTCGCGGTAGCACCCGAATTCGCCGATGTGGACGGGCGTCCCGGTCGCCTGCACCTCGCGCCACGGGGCGTAGAAGTCGCGCAGGGTCTCCTGCGTCCAGGTGAGCCCGCTGTAGCGGGTGCCGGGGTAGTGGGGGTCGCCCGCGCGCCAGCCGTCCCACCAGTCCGCGCCCCAGTGGGAGACGCTCATGGGCTGGTACCCGCGCCCGCTGTGCGTGACGCCCAGGTCCGCGAGTTCCGGCAGGGCAAGGTGCCCGCCGCCCAGTCCGTCGATCACGACGGCCCGTCCGGGGTCGGCGGCGCGGATGGTGGCGACCGCGCGGCGCATCAGGTGGGCGTGACCGTCTCGCGTCAGGCCGTACTGGCCGGGGTCCGGGGGTTCGTTCAGCAGGTCGAAACTCAGGTCGCGGCCCGGCACGCCGGCGTAGCGGACCGCGAGGGTCTGCCAGAGGCCCAGGAAGCCCTGCTGGGCGATGTCGTCCGTCCAGAGGTTGTGGATTTCGAGGTCGTTGCGGTTGATGCAGTAGCCGGGCGCGCGGTGCAGGTTGAGGCTCAGGTGCAGGCCCCGCTCCTGGCAGGCGCGCAGGTACCCGTCGAGGTGTTCGAACACCCGCTCGTCGGGATGCGCGTAGTCGTGGTCCGTCGTCCAGAAGCGGTAGTCGGTGGGCACGCGCACGAAGTTGAAGCCGTGCCGCGCCATGAAGTCCAGTGCGCGCAGGTCCGGCGCGGCGGGCGCCCGCCCGGGTTCCCAGGCGACCATCCACTGGACGTTGAAGCCGTAGTGGGTCACGGGGCACCCTGATCGCTGCCGGTGGCGATCACCAGGACGGGCGGAGCGTTCAGGGGCGTGTGGGCGGGTCGGTGCGGGGGCGCGTCGTGCCGGGGGGGCAGGTCCTGCGCCTGGACCGCGCCGCTGCTGACGGCCCGCACGGTGATGCTGGCAGCAGCGATGTCCGCCGGGAGGGGCAGGGTGACGGTCTCGCCGGGCAGCAGGTCCAGGTGGTTGTCGCGCGGGGCGTGGGGACCGGCGTCGATCCAGACGCCCCGCGCGGGCCGCTCGGCGCGCAGGGTCAGGGTGTCGCCGGTGACGGTGGCGGTGAGGTGCGGGTCGGGCAGGTCGTGGTACTTGAGCGGTTCGGGCCACAGCGCGGCGCGGCTGCGTTCCTGTCCGTCCACGAGCAGGCGCAGGAACGCCACGCTCCCGCCGGGCAGCTTGAGGTCAGCCAGATGGGGGTCAGTCAGGTCGAGGGGCGTGACGGCGTTCGCGGCGGCCGTCACGGGCCACGCGTGCGTCAGGAGGCGCTCGCCACTCAGGGTCAGGACGTCGAGGTGCACCTGGGCGGGCTGGTCTGCGCCCAGGCTGCTGGCGATCCAGGCGCTGAGGCGCTCGTCGTCGCGCCGGGCCTGCACGGCCAGGGGCGCGAGCTCACGGCGGATGGCGTGGTAGGCGGGTTTGGGCAGACCGCCCGAGTCGATGACCGACCAGCTGGTCACGGGCCAGCAGTCGTTCAGTTGCCACACGAGCGCGCCGGACACCGCGCGCGCGCCCGCGTGGCCCCAGCGGCCGCGGAAGGCGCGGTAGGCGCTGGTCATCGCGTCGGCCTGCACGGCGCGCGTGGCGTACACGTACTCCGCGAAGTCGCGGGGCGGCGCGAAGGTGTCGCTCAGGTACGCGGCGAGGCGGCGGGCACCGTCGGGGCGGCCCTGCGGGTCGGCCGCCCGGTTGTGGTGTTCCATCACGCGTGAGGCGGCGTGGCGGTCCTCGGGGCGGGTGAAGCGCTCGATCACGTGCAGGCTGGGCGGGGCCTGCAGCCCGAACTCGCTCACGAAGCGGCCCTCGTAGCGGCCGTAGTCGCGGTGGGGGGCCATGACGCCGTGCCAGATCTCCCAGGTGTGCCGGTCCCCGACCGTCTGGTCGTGCGAGGCGGCGCCGCCCGACGGACTGCCCGGCCAGTACGGCACGTCGGGATTGAGGCTCCGCACGACGTCCGGCAGCAGACGCTCGTAGATGGCCAGCGCGTCGAAGCGGGCGGGGTCGCCGCCGGGGCCGCTCGCGCCGACGGACTCGGCGACCTGGTAGTCCTCGTTGTTCCCGCACCACAGCGCGAGGCTGGCGTGGTGCCGCAGGCGCCGCACGGCGGCCTGCGCCTCGGCCTGCACGCTCGTCAGGAAGTCCGGGTGGGCGGGGTACATCCCGCAGGCGAACAGGAAGTCCTGCCAGACGAGCAGGCCCAGTTCGTCGCAGGTGTCGTAGAAGGCGTCGTGCTCGTAGATCCCGCCGCCCCACACGCGGATCATGACCATGTTCGCGTCGGCGGCCTGCTGCAACCGGTGGCGGTACTGCTCGGGCGTCACGCGGTCGAGCAGCAGGTCCTCGGGAATCCAGTTCGCGCCCCCGGCGAAGATGGGCACGCCGTTCACGACGAAGGTGAAGGACGTGCCCGGTTCGCCCGCCACGGGGTCCTGCCGCACCTCGACCGTGCGGGCGCCCAGGCGGCGCGTGAGGGTGTCCAGGGTCACGCCTTCGCGGTCCAGCGTGACGTGCAGGGTATACAGCGGTTGCGGGCCGTACCCGCGCGGCCACCACAGCTGCGGGTCCGGGACGTGCAGGCGCGCCTGGAGGGGTTCGCCATGCGCGTCAAGCGTGGTGCGCGCGACCTCCGCGCCGTCCGGGCCGTGCAGGGTGACGCGCAGCAGGTCGCCGGGCCGGGTGGTGCCGCCCAGCGTGGCGCTCAGGTCCAGCCAGGTGCCGTCCGGGCCGACGGTCAGGGGCGCGTGCAGGTCGTCGATGCGGGCGTGGTAGGCGTGCAGCGTGACGTCCTTCCACGGTCCGGCGGTCAGGATCACCGGGCCCCAGTCCCAGCCGTAGTGGTACTGGGCCTTGCGGACGTACACGCGGCTGGGGTCGCCGTTCCAGACGGCACGCGTCCCGTGCGTGGCTTCCAGCGCGCGGCCGTGCGGCAGGACCGGCTCGAAGTGCAGGGTCAGGGTGTTCTCGCCCGCGTGCAGGTGCGCCCTGACGTCCAGGCGGTGAGGGACGAACATGTTGTCGCTGCGCAGCACGGCGGCGCCGTTCAGGTGGACGGTGCAGAGGGTGTCCAGGCCGTCCAGGCACAGGTCCAGGTGGGGAGACTGCAACTGCTCCGGCGTGACGGTGAAGGTCGTGCGGTACGTCCAGGCGGTCTGGCCGACCCACTGGACGTCAAGTTCGTTGAGTCCGTCGAAGGGGTCGGGGATCAGGCCGTGGCGCAGCAGGTCGCCGTGGACGGTGCCGGGGACGGTGGCCTCGAGCCAGTCGCGGGCGCGGCTGTGGGGGTCAGGGGCGTGCGGGGCGCGCAGGGTCCAGCCGGTGAGGGGCGTGCGCTGCGTGAGGGCGTGGGGCTGGGTCATCGGGACTCCTGCGGGCGGGGGAGAAGGGAGGGACGGGCACGGATTGGCCGCGCCGGGAATATGTTTAGTAAACTTTACCGAGAGCGTAGCACCTGCTCCGGAAGCTGTCAAAACACGATGAACGGCGCGTCCATCCGCGCTGCGCCCGTCGCGGTCGAGGTCCGCAGGTGGGCGCAGCGGTATAGTCGGCAGCGTGCCCAGAGCCGAGCGTTTAGCGTCCACTCCCACCATCCGTGATATCGCGGCCCGCGCCGAGGTCTCGGTGGGGACCGTCTCCCGCGCCCTGAAGGGCCAGCCGGGCCTCACCGAATCCACCCGGGTGCGGGTGCTGCAGGTCGCGCAGGCGATGGGCTACGACCTGGGCAAACTGCGGCCCGTCAAGGCGCGCCGCATCGGGTTCCTGCTGCACGAGTCCCACAGCAACCTCGCCAGCAACCCCTTCTACTTCCCCGTCCTGCACGGCGTGGAGGTCGCCTGCCGCAACTCGGCGGTGGCCTTCACGTACTCGCAGGTGGGCGCATCAGGCGTGGCGGAACTCATCGACCGGCTCGAGGTGGACGGACTGGTCTGCGCCGGGTACTGGGAAAGCGGCGTGCTGGCCGAGATCGTCCGGGCCGGGAAGCCGGTGGTGCTGGTCGATCACGCCGCGCCGGGCCTGCCGAGCGTGAACACCGACAACGTCTCCGGCGCGTACCAGGCGACGCAGCACCTGATCGCCACGGGCCGCGCGCGGGTGGCGATGCTGACCGGTCAGGCCGAGCACCACAGCATCCGGCAGCGGGTCGAGGGGTACCGGCAGGCGCTGGCCGACGCCGGGCGCGCGCAGGACGACCTGATCGTGCACCGACTCGTGGACAGCGACGAGGGCGACCAGCAGGCGGCGGCGGCGCTGCTGTCGCTGTCGCCGCGTCCGGACGCCGTGTTCGCGTACAACGACCGCGCGGCGCTGGCGGTCATCCAGGAGTGCGCGCGGCGCGGCCTGCGGGTGCCGGAGGACGTCGCGGTGGTGGGCTTCGACGACATCACGGCGGCCAGTTACAGCCAGCCGGGCCTGACGACCGTCGCCGTGGACAAGGAGGGGCTGGGGCGCGAGGGCGTCCGGTTGCTGCTGCACCCGCGCCCCAGCGAGCGCGCGCAGGTGGTCGTGCCGGTGCGGCTGGTGATCCGTGGCAGTTCCCGCGCGGCGCGCTGAACCTGGGGCGCGCTGAACCGGGGGCGTGCTGAACTGGGGGCGTGTGGCGGCGCCGCAGCTGACCGGCGGTTGACACCCCCAGGCGGCACAGGTACACTCCAAACGTTTAGTAAACACATTCGGTTCTCTGGAACCAACTGTCGGACCCCACCGGGGCCCGCCGACCTCGCCGCTTCCCACCGACCCCAGGAGGACGTATGCGCACACCGTTTGCTGCCCTGACCCTGAGCGCCCTGCTCGCCGCCACCCCCGCCAGCGCCGAAAAACTCACCATCTGGGTCGTCGGGGACGAAACCACCCCCAAGATCCTGCAACCCGCCGTCGACCTGTACAAAAAGGACCACCCGAACGTCACCTTCGAGGTCCGCGCCGTGCCCGGCGACCAGGCCTTCACCAAGTACCTCGCCGCGCTCGCCAGCCGCAGCGGCCCCGACATCATCACGGGCTACCTCTCCTACGGCATCGAGATCGGCAAGAAGGGCGGCCTGCTCAACCTGCAGGAGAAATACCCCGCGCTCGTCAGCTCGGTCCGCAAGACCGCCAACAAGGGCATCCTCGACTCCATCACCTCCGTGGACGGCAACGTCTACGCCCTGCCCTACGACCTGACCGTGCAGCTCATGTACTACCGCAAGGACCTCGTCAAGACCCCGCCCCGCACCTGGGCCGAACTGACCGCCACCCTCGACAAACTCCGGGCCAGCGGCAACAAGGGCCTCGTGCAGCAGTGGGGCAACGCCGGCTGGGTCGGCTTCTTCCCGTACCTCAAACAGGCCGGCGGGAACCTGTACGACGCCAGGTGCACCCAGGCGACCATCAACAGCGCCGCCGGCGTCACCGCCCTGACCTACTACGCGCAGCTGTACACCAAGTACAAGGGCCCCACCGACGGCTGGCCCGACATGGAACAGGGCCTCGAGAACGGCGACTACGCCCTGGGCATGACCGGCAACTGGTCCATGCAGAGCATCCGCACCGGCCGCCCCAAACTGGCCGGCAAGTGGGGCATCACCATGCTCCCCAAAGGCCCCTCCGGGAAGAGCACCGCCTTCGAGGGCGGCAGCCTGATCGGCATCATGAGCTACACCAGGGTCCCCGACCTCGCCGCCGACTTCATCAAGCAGCTGTACTCCACCCGCACCACCGTCGCCATGATCAAGGGCGCCAACGAACTCGGCACGCTCTGGCTGCCCGCCGGACGGCAGGACCTCGTCACGCAGGTGAACCTCCCCGCCGACCAGAAAGCCATCCTGATGCGCCAGCTGAGCGACTCCGACGGTCCGCCCAACTGCCCCGGCTGGGAGCAGAGCGGCGACGCCGTGCAGAAAGCCGTGCAGCAGGTCGTCTTCAACGGCGCCAGTCCCAAAGCGGCCCTCGACGACGCCGCGAAGACCATGAACGCCAACCTCAGCAAGTACGGCAAGTAAACCGCGGCCAGGGCGCCGTGACACTCACGGCGCCCGCACCCGCACCGGGGTTCCCATGACCAATCACGCGCCCGCCAGAGTCCAGAACGCCGCGCCGCCCGCCCCGTACCGCCGCGCCCACCCGGCGCGGCGCTTTCTCACGCAGCACGCCCCGGCCCTGGGCCTCACCCTGCCCTTTCTGATCCTGTTCGCGCTGTTCGGCATCTGGCCGGTCCTGCGCTCGCTGTACCTCAGCTTCACCGACTACGACGCCATCAGCACCCCCACCCTGATCGGCACCGCCAACTACCGCACCCTGCTGGCCGATCCGCGCTTCGTCAAGGCCCTGACGAACACGGCCACGTACATGGTCGGCACGTCCCTGCTGAGCACCACGCTGGGCCTGCTGCTGGCCCTGGTATTCGGCGGACAGCGCCTGAGCGATCAGATCATGCGCGCCTGCTTCTTCCTGCCGTCCGTGGCGGGCGGCGTGGGCCTGATCAGCGTGTTCAAGTGGCTGTTCAGCAGCGAGGACTTCGGCCTGATCAACACCCTGCGCCAGTGGCTGAGCCTCGACCCCGTGCGCTTCCTGGGCTCCCCCATGTACGCCGTGCCGATCCTGATCGCGCTGGGCGTCTGGGGCCTGATGGGCTACAACATGATCCTGTTCGTCGCGGGCCTGCGCTCCATTCCCGGCGACATCTACGAGGCGGCCGCCATCGACGGCGCCAACCCCACGCAGCGCTTCTGGCGGATCACGCTGCCGCTGCTGCGCCCCACCCTGCTGTTCGTGCTGGTCACCAGCATGATCGGCGCGTTCCAGGAGTTCTTCTCGTTCTACTTCCTGTTCAGCGACACCTCGAACGTGGGCGGCATCCTCGACAGCGGCCTGTCGCTCGTCGTGTACCTGTACGACCTGGGCTTCCGGCACCTGCAGATGGGCATGGCCTCGGCCCTCGCCTGGATCCTGTTCCTGATGCTGTTCGCCCTGACCCTGCTGAACCTGAAACTCGGCCGCATCAACGACATCGACTGATACGGACTCCGATTGAATGGCTTACAAAGCCGTTCAATCCGAGCGAAGCGAGTAGGAGCAAAACGGGTTCCGGACGTGGAGTGAACAGATCGGTGGTGTTCCGATCTGTTCACGAAACAAACGGAATCCGTATGAACGCCACCCCCCAAAGGAGACCCCATGGTCGGTGAACGCCAACACCCCCTGCTGAGCACCCTGCTGCGCCTGCCGTTCTACCTGCTGGCCGTCAGCGTCATGATCCCGTACTACTGGATGGCCACGAACGCCTTCAAGACCATCCCCGAGATCGTGCGCAACCCGCCCACGTGGTGGGTGCATACCTTCACGCTGGACAACTTCTACAACCCCGGCGCCGCGCCCGGCGCGCCGAAGGACAGCGCGGAATTCCTGGGCGTCTTCCAGATCTTCGCGAACTCCGGCTTCGGGCAGTTCTACCTCAACAGCGTGCTCATCACGCTCGTCACGGTCGTGGGCAGTCTGCTGCTCGCGTCGCTCGTCGCGTACGTGCTCGTCAAGCGGCCGTTCCCCGGTTCGGGCGTGCTGTTCGCGCTGCTGCTGGGCAGCATGATGATTCCCTGGGAGGTCACGATCATCCCGAACTTCCTGACCGTCCGGGACCTCGGGTGGATCAACTCGTACCAGGCGCTGATCCTGCCGGGTCTCGCCAAGGCGTTCGCGGTGTTCTTCTTCCGGCAGGCGATCCTGGCCATTCCGGACGACCTCGTGGACGCCGCCCGCATCGACGGCGCCGGGGAGCTGCGCATCTGGTGGAGCGTCGTGCTGCCCATGCTGCGTCCCGCGCTGGCCGCCATCGCCATTCCCGTGATGCTGGGCGAGTGGAACAACTACCTGTGGCCGCTGCTGGTCATCAACGACGACGCGCACCAGACGCTGCCGCTGGCGCTCGGGAAACTCGCCGGGAACCTCACGTACGACCCGCGCGGCGCCGGTCCCATGATGGCCGCGTCGTTCCTGGTGTCCCTGCCGATGGTGATCGTGTTCCTGCTGTTCCAGCGGCAGTTCGTGCAGGGCCTCTCCAGCGGCGCGACGAAAGGCTGATGCGCCGCGTTCCCCCGACCCCGGCCCGGCTACTGACCGCCGCGCTGCTCGTGGCTCTGGGCAGCGCGCCTACCTCCGCGCAGGGCAGCGTGCCGCCGACGCTCCCCCCGCACGTCCAGGCGCAGGCGTTCACGACCGTGGCCCTGAGCGGCGTGCCCGCCAGCGCCGGGCAGTTCGGGATGCTCGACCTGCGCGTCACGACCGACGGCCGCGCCGTGAACCCCTACGACCCGGCCCAGGCGGACCTGACCCTGGAGGTCACCACGCCCGCCGGGCGGACCCTGAGCGTGCCCGCCTTCTGGATGGTCGACTACGCCCCGGACGGCACGCCCACCGACGAGGGCGGCTGGCACGCACGCTTCACGCCCGAGGAGACCGGCACGTACACCCTGCGGGTCCGCAGCGGCGCGGCGCAGGGCGAGCCGCAGCGGGTGCAGGTCACCGCGAGTGACGCGCCCGGCTTCATCCGCACGTCTGCCACGCACCCGCGCACCTTCGAGGACCACGGGGGCCGCCCCTTCGTGCCCATCGGCCCGAACGTCGCCTGGAGTACCGGGGACGTCCTGGCCGACTACGAACGCTGGTTCGACCGGCTCGCCGCGAGCGGCGGCACCTACGCCCGCATCTGGATGGCGTCCTGGGCGTTCGGGATCGAGTGGCGCGACACCGGCCTGGGCGACTACGCGGCCCGGCAGCGGCAGGCGTGGCTGCTCGACGAGGTGCTGCAACTGGCGCAGGCGCGCGGCATCCGCGTGCAGCTGTGCCTGATCAACCACGGGGCGTTCAGCGAGACCACCAACGCCGAGTGGCGGGACAACCCGTTCAACGCCGCGAACGGCGGCCCGCTCGCCACGCCCGGCGCGTTCGTGACCGACGAGCGCGCCCGCACGCTGTTCCGGGCGCGCGTGCGGTACCTCGCGGCGCGCTACGCGGCGTACACCAGCCTGTTCGCGTGGGAATGGTGGAACGAGGTGAACTTCACCCCGATCAGCGAAGGCGACCTGCGCCCCTGGATGACCGAGATGAGCGCCGAACTGCGCCGCTTTGACCCGTACGGGCACCCGATCAGTTCCAGCTTCAGCGGCGGCGGCGAGTCGCGACTGTGGCGGGACGCGAGCGTGGACTTCGCGCAGGCGCACCTGTACACCACGCGGGACCTGCCGCTCGAACTGCTGTCCCTCGCCCGGCAGTTCCAGGAGTCCGCGCCGGACAAGCCCGCGCTGCTGGCCGAACTCGGGTACGCCGCCGCCGGGGACGGCGACCCGGTGCTGGAACGCATCCATTTCCACGTGGGCCTGTGGGCGCCCCTCTTCTACGGCTTCGCGGGGCCCGGCGCGTACTGGTGGTGGGACTCGCTGATCGACCCGCAGAACCTCTGGGCCGAGTACGCGCCCCTCGCGGCGTTCCTGAAAGGCGCGCCGCTGGCATCGGTGCGGCCCGTGACCGCGCAGAGCAGCGGCCTGGACGTCACCGCCCGCGTCCTGCGGTCCGGCACGCAGGCCATGGCGTGGCTCGTCAGTGACCGCTACTCCGCCAGCGGCGTGGGCCGCGCGCAGACCGAGGCGCTGCTGGACGGCACGTACCGCGAGGGCGCCCCGCCCACCTTTCCCGACCGGCAGACCACCCTGACGATCCGTGGCCTGCGCGACGGGCCGTACTCGGCGCGCTGGTTCGACCCGCAGACCGGCGCGTGGCTCGCCGCGCAGCCCGTCACCGTCAGCGGCGGCACCCTCACGCTGCCCACGCCCACCTTCACGCGGGACCTCGCGCTGCGGGTGGACCCCCGGTGACCGGCCCGACCCTGCGCTTCGGGGACGCCTTCACGTCCCACATGGTCCTCCAGCGGGACGTGCCCGTCCCGGTGCAGGGCGACGGCCCGCCCGGTGAGGAGGTGCGCGTCACCTTCGCCGGTCAGGCGGTCACGGCCCGCGTGACCGGGCAGGGACGCTGGACGGCGACCCTCGCGCCACTGGCGGCCAGCGCGCACGCGCAAACGCTCACCGCCCGCACCGCCACGCAGCGGGCGCAGTGCCGGGACGTGCTCGTCGGGGACGTGTGGCTGTGCGCCGGGCAGTCGAACATGGAACTCGGCGTCACCATGGCCGACCACCCGGACCGCGCCCTGGCCCTGGCGGACCAGCCGCTGCTGCGCCTGCTGCTGATCCATAAGTCGTCCGCGCCCACCCCGCAGGTGCACTTCCCACCGGCGGCCGGGCAGCCGCGCTGGACGGTCTGCACGCCCCGCACCGCGCGGCGCGGCGGGTGGGGCGGCTTCTCGGTGGTCGCGCTTCACTTCGGCGCGCGGCTCGTGGCGGACCTCGGCGTGCCGGTCGGCCTGATCCAGGCGGCATACGGGGGCAGCCGGATCGCGCCGTTCATTCCGCTGTGGGCGCAGCGCGGCCACCCGGCCCTGGACGCGGACGCCGCCGAGATCCGCGCCGCCGACCACGCCGCCCGCAGTGGCCCGCACCCGTTCACGCCGTATCAGGCGTGGAACACCCTGAAGCCCGGCACCGCCTGGAACGCCATGATCGCGCCGCTCACCCCGCTGCCCCTGCGCGGCGCCCTGTGGTACCAGGGGGAATCCGACGTCGGGGACGCCGGGCCGTACGCGGCGCGCCTGCGGGCCCTCATGGTGGCGCTGCGCCGCGCCAGCGGTCAGCCGCACCTGCCCGTGTACGCCGCGCAGCTCGCCCCGTACCGCTACGCGTCAGACGACGACCTGCTTGCCTTGTGGGCCGCGCAGCAGACCGCCACGCGCGGCCCCCACAGCGGACTGGCCTGCACCGCCGACCTGGGCGACCTGAACGACATCCACCCCCTGCGCAAGGCCGAGGTCGGACGGCGCCTCGCCAGCCTGGCCCTGCACCGCACGTACGGCCGGGCCGACGTGCCCGGCAGCGGCCCCGACCTGCGCGCCGTGACCTTCGGACCGGGCCGCGCCACGCTGACCTTCCGCACGCACATGGACTCGGCGCTGCGCACCCTGGACGGCGGCGCCCCGCGCGGCTTCGCGCTCGCCGGACCCGACGGGCAGTTCGCCCCGGCCGTCGTCCGACTGCGCGGCGTGCGGGCGCACCTGCACAGCTCGGACGTACCGGCCCCCACGCAGGTCCGCCACGCCTGGCAGGTGGGCGCCGAACCGAACCTCACCGACGCCGGGCAACTGCCCGCCACGCCGTTCCTGCGGCGCTGACCGGCGGCCCCCTCCCCCTTCACGTGTGGGAGAGGGACAACGGCATGCGATCACGCTGGACGCAACTGGACGCAGGTCGGCGGTTCGGTGCGCCCTCCACCCGGAAGGTCACCGCGTGAGCAACGCCACGCCCGGAAGCCGCTGTGCATGTCTGCGGCGCTGCCCGACGGGTCGCTGCCCGAGTACCGCTCATACGGATTCCGTTTGTTTCGCCAACAATCCGGAACTTCACCGGATCGCCGGCCCCATGTCCGGAACCCGTTTCTCTCCTGCTCGCATCCGCTCGGATTGAACGGGCTGTACAGCCCATTCAATCCGAGTCCGTATCAGCCCTGCAGGAAGCTGAGCAGGTCCGCGTTCAGGCGGTCCTTGTGCGTGGTGGCCAGTCCGTGTGGGGCGCCCTCGTACACCTTCAGGACCGAGCCGCGCACGAGTTCAGCCGCGCGCGCCGCCGTCGCCTGGAGCGGCACGATCTGATCGTCATCCCCGTGCACGATCAGCGTGGGGACATCGAACGCCTGCAGGTCTGCCGTCTGATCCGTCTCGGAGAACGCCGTGACGCAATCGAACAGGGACGCGAGGCTGGCCTGCATCCCACCCAGCCAGAAGGTGTCCAGCTGCCCCTGACTGACCGTCGCCCCGGACCGGTTGGCGCCGTAGAACGCAGGGGCGAACTCCCGGAAGTACTGCGAGCGGTCGCGCTGCACGCCCTGGCGGATCCCGTCGATGACGTCGCGGGGGACTCCGTGCGGGTTGTGGTCGTCCTGCATCAGGAGCGGCGTGACCGCCCCGACGAGCACGATCTGCCGCACGCGCGAGGTGCCGTACCGCGCGACGTACCGCGCCACCTCTCCCCCACCGGTCGAGTGGCCCACCAGGGTCACGTCACGCAGGTTCAGGTGCTCGATCACCGCCGAGAGGTCATCGGCGAAGGTGTCCATGGTCTGCCCGCCCCACGGCTGACTGCTGCGCCCGTGTCCGCGGCGGTCGTGCGCGACCACGCGGTACCCGTGCCGGGCGAGGAACATCATCTGGTCTTCCCAGGCGTCGGCGTTCAGTGGCCAGCCGTGGCTGAACACCACGGGGCGGCCCTGACCCCAGTCCTTGTAGTACAGCTCGGTGCCATCGGTGGTGGTGACGTAGCCCATGTCTCTCCCCTGCACGCCCGTGGCGTGCTCCGCGCAGCGCCCCCTCCCGGACCGTCCGGGCAACCGGGCACTGACGGGAGCATGGTGCGCGGCGGGGCGTGTCCACGGCGTCACCGGGAGCGTCACCGGCGCCGTCACCAGGGTGGTCAGCAGCGGCGAGACCGGGCAGGACGGGGTCTGGGAGGATGGCCTGCGGGTTCCGGTCCGGTCTGCGGCAGGCTGGAGGTCGGCGCTCGACATACACTGGCCGCATGCAGTTGAAGGTGCTCGGTCAGCTGGCGCTCACGGGCGCGGTGTTCACCCGGCCCAAACCGCTGCTGCTGCTCGCGTACCTGGCTCTGGAGGGACCCACCACGCGCGAGCGGCTCGTGGAAGTGTTCTTCGGCGGGGAACGGAGCGGCGCTGCCCGGCTGCGCACGACCCTCAACCGCCTGCGTGAGGTCTCCCCCGACCTGATCGTCGTGCAGGGCACGCGGGTATCGACTGCGGTCCCCTGCGACGCCGTCCGTTTCGCTGCCACTCTCCGGGACGGTGACCTGCAGGCGGCCGCGGACCTGTACGGAGGGTCGTTCGTGACGGGCGTGGCCCTGAGCGGCTGGACGCCGGACCTCGAGGACTGGGTCGAGCGCACCCGGCAGGACCTCGCCGGGCAGCAGCGGCGAGCGCTGACGGACCTGGCACGCCTGCGCGCGCGAGGCGCCGATCATGCTGGGGCGGCCGAACTTGCCCGGCGCGCCAGATCGCTGCCGGACGCCCCTGAACCCGGCGACGAAGCGCAGGTCCTGGACCGGCTGCTCGGTGCGGGGACGCAACGGGCCCGCGGCGTGCCCGGTGACGACCGCGCCGGGCGGCATGCGGAACTGCCGTTCGTGGGTCGTGACGGGGAGCGCGCGGCGCTGCGGCGCACCCTGGCGCAGCCAGACGCGCAGCTCGTGGTGATCGTCGGCCCGGGCGGCATCGGCAAGAGCCGTCTGGCCCGCGAGGTCGCCCGCGAGATCGACCGGGAGGTGCGGATCATTCCGGTCGAGGCGCAGCCTGATCCGGTGCATCTGCCGCTGGCAGTCGCTCACGCCCTCGGACGGCCCCAGCCTGCTGGTGACGACGTGACCGGCGCGCTGCAGGTCCTGCTGGGTCACCAGCCCACGCTGCTCCTGATCGACAGTGCCGAGCAACTGCCGGCGCGCCTGACCTGGCTGCCGCCGCTGCTGCGGGCCTGCCCGGCCCTGAAGGTTCTGCTGACCTCGCGTGAACGCGTGCCGTTGGACGCGGCCTGGACGTTGTTCCTGGGCGGATTGACCCTGCCGCCCGAGCGGGCCACCCCGGACCGGATCCGGCAGTCGGACGCGGCGCAGCTGTTCGTCTCACTTCTCCAGCGTCAGCGGCTGGACGTCAGGGTCGGGCCAGGCGACTGGCCGGTCGTCGCGCGGATCTGCGAGCGGCTCGGGGGGTCACCGCTGGCGCTGCACCTCGCGGCCGCATGGGGGCGCGTGTGGTCGCTGCCCCGCATCGAGCAGACCCTGTCCCGCAGCCTGGACGTGCTGGAAGACGCCGGGCGCGGCGAGCGGCACGCCAGCATGCGGCGCGTGGTCGGGGACAGCTGGGCGCGGCTCTCGCCCGCCGATCAGCTGTCCCTGGCGAAGCTGAGTGTCTTCGAGGGCAGCGCCGACCCGGACGCGGCGCGGGCCCTCACCGGCCTGGACTGGACCGGCGTGACCCGCCTGATCGACGCGTCCATGCTGGCCTGCACGTCTGAGGGGCGCTACCACATGCACCCGCTGATCCGGGAATTCGCCGCCGAGCACCTCTCGGCAGCCGACCTGGCGCTGGCCGAGGGTCAGCGCCGGGAGCTGACCCTCGGCGCCGCCCGGCAGATCGGCTCGGCGCTGCGGGCCCTGCAGGACGAGAGTGCCTGGGTGAGTCGCGCCTTCCAGGAACTGCCCAACCTGCGCCGCTCAGTGGCCGAATGGCTGAATCTGGGTGACCTCGAGTCCGCAGCGCTCGCCCTGAACGACCTGCGGCCGTTCTACGCCCGCGGTCCCGCCCTGCGGGAGTTTCACGGCTGGTACCGCCTGGTCCTGCGCCGCGCTGACGCACTGCCGCCCGACCTCCGGGCGAAGACGCTCCTGTGCGCCGGGCAGATCGCCATGGACCTCGGACTGGCGACACAGGCGGACGAGGATCTTGCCGCGGCCCTGCAGGTGTCGGCAGCACTCGGGCATACCTCTCCCCTGCTGCACCTCCTGGCCGGACTCAACCACGCGGCGCAGGACCGCGCCGACGCGGCCGTCACGCAGTTCGAGGCGGCTCACCAGGGTTTCCTGGACGCAGGAGCGTGGAACGGAGTCGCCAGCAGCCTCAACGGGCTCGGGTCGGCCCGGCGGCGCCTGGGTGACCACAGCGGCGCCCTGCGGGCCTTTGAGGCGGCGCTGCAGGCGAAGCGCCGAGCAGGCGGCGACGAGGAGAGCGCCCTGCTGAACCTCGCCTCGGCGCATCACGACCTCGGGCGTCCCGACCGGGCCGCGCCCCTGTACGTTCAGGCGCTACAGGGGCTGAGTGACCGGCAGTTCCTCAACCACATCCCGGCGGCCCTGGCGGCCCTGGCGCGGCTCGTCCTTGATCTGGGGCAACCGGTGCTCGCCGCTCAACTGCTGTCTGCCGCGAGCGCGCACGACAGCCACGTCGAGAGCGCGCCCCTGCCCGCCGAGGAGGAGTGGCGTGCAGACCTGCTCCGCCGCACGCTCAACCTGCTGGACGCCGGTGAGCCAGAAGTGGCAGAACAGGCCTGGCAGACAGGACGCGCGTGGAGCCCGCAGGAGGCCCTCGCCGAGGTGCAGCGCGCCCTGCGCGGCATGCCAGGCCTCCGGGGCGCACCGGTCTGATGAGGTGCCGGTTCCATGCCGCCCTGAATATCAATATTCGGCTGTCTGAAGCCCCCTTCGCCCTCCTCGCGCATCCGGCTGCTGTCGTCGTCGTCCGCAGATCACAGCGCGGATCTGCGAACTTCACGCCCAGAATCCATGCTGCTCCGGCGCGCATCGAGGGCGCTCGCCAGACCCGGAAAAACGACATTTTGTGGTTCCGACTAACTATGACGCTGCCGCCCCTGCGTCCTGAATATCAATATTCAAGGTGGTGCCGAGCTGATGGTGTACTGGTATCACCCTGTGTGTATGGACGCGACGTAACGAGGTGTCCGGCAGGGCAGACGTGCGGTGGATTCTGGACACCATAAGGATTCCAGTTGGCCGCTGAAGAGAACAGCGGGAGGATGTCGAGCGGGCATGCCCTTGCCCCCAGGGTGGAACTGGCAACCGCTGTGAATATCAATATTCAGGCGGTCGAAGCGGCGTGTGCAGGGCGGGTGCCGGTTGCGCCAGCCGGGCACGCAGATCTGCGGGGCTCATGGGTGGGGCAAACAGAAAGCCTTGCATGGTCTCGCATCCGATGTCCAGCAGGTGGCGCCGCTCGGCATCCGTCTCGACGCCCTCGGCGGTCAGGTTCAGATTCAGTGCGCGTGCCAGGCTGACGATGCCGCGCAGCAGGGCGTCGCTGCGTGCGTCGTTCATGGCGCCGCTCACGAAGGCGCGGTCGATCTTCAGGATATCCAGCGGCAGGGCGTGCAGGTAACTGAGGCTGGAGTAGCCTGTACCGAAGTCGTCGATGGCCGTGTGCACGCCCAGGTCCCGCAGGTCCGTGAGCACCGCCTTCACCCGCCCGACCTCGTGCATCAGGACGCTCTCGGTCACCTCGAGTTCCAGCAGGTGCGGCGGAAATCCGGTCCGGTCCAGTGCCTCCCGCACGGTGGCCACAAAATCCGGATCACGGAACTGCACGGGTGAGACATTAACGGCCACCTGCAGCGGGTGACCTGCCTCCAGCCACTGCTGGCCCTGTTGGCACGCGGTCGTCAGCACCCACCTGCCCAGCGGCTTCATCTGCCCGAGTTCCTCCACGACGTGAATGAACCGGTTGGGTGCGACGGGTTGCCCGTCCGGAGACCACCGCAGCAGCGCCTCGACCCCGGTGATCTGGCCTGTGCGCCCGTCGACTTTGGGCTGGTAGGCCAGGTCGAACTGCTGGCGATCCACGGCGAGTTGCAGGGCCTGGACGAGGCGGTGCTTCTCGATTTCCTCCCGTTCCTGACTCGCGTCGAAGTAGCATACGCGGTTGCGTCCCGACGCCTTGGCGCGGTACATGGCGAGGTCGGCGCGTTTCATCAGCTCCTCGCCGGTCTGCCCGTCGTGGGGGTAGATGACCGCGCCGATGCTGGCACTGACGCGCACCTCGTGGTCGCCGACCGTGAAGGGGTCGCGCAGCCGGGCGAGCAGTTTGTCTGTGGCGCGTTCAGCCTGGGCGCGGGTGATCGGTGCAGGCAGCAGCAGGACAAACTCGTCACCGCCGACGCGGCTGAGGGTGTCCGAACTGCGCAGGTGGCTCCGGAGGCGCCCGGCGACCTGACGCAGCAGGTCGTCACCGACCGCGTGCCCGAGGGTGTCGTTCACGGTCTTGAAGCCGTCGAGGTCCAGGAACGCCACGACGAACGTCGAGTCCTGCCGCCCACTGAGTTCCGTCATGTACTGCAGTCGGGCCTGGAGCAGGGTGCGGTTGGGCAGGTCGGTAAGCGCGTCGTGCTGCGCGAGATAGGTCATGTGATCGGACAGCGCGCGTTTCTCAGTCACGTCGTGGAAGACGATCACGCCGCCGAGATGCTGGCCCTGCTCGGTCGTGATCGGCGCTGCGGAATCTTCCACACGGTACGTCCGGCCGTCACGGCTGGTCAGGAGGGCGCCCGGTGCCATGCCCTGTGGTCGATGCTCGGTCAGGGCGATCCGCAGGGGATTGGGCAGTGGTTGCCCGCTGGCCTCGTCGGTGAGTGGCATCACTGTCTCGACCGGCTGTCCCATCGCCTCCTCAAGGGTCCAGCCGGTCATGCGCTGCGCGACTGTATTCATCGAGGTCACCCGTCCGTGAGGGTCGGTGGTGACGACACTGTCACCGATTGATTTCAACGTCACCCGGGCAAGTTCCTTCTGCTCGAACAGGGCCCGTTCGGTCTCGCGCAGATCGGTGATGTCCACGCCCAGCGCGAAGACGCCCAGGACCTCCCCGTCCTGCCGGTCCGGAATGAGATGAAGTCGGGCCTGCCGAGTGCCCTTGCGGGTGTTGACCTGAAGTTCACAGCGTTGCTCCTCGCCGTTCAGGGCGCGCCTCACCGTGTCCAGGGGAAACGGGTGTACGGGTGTCTCCGGCCCGTGTCCGTCCGGTTCGGACCAGGTCAGGAGCGTGCGGTTGGCGAAGCGGGGCTCCAGGTTGCAGTCCCAGTACCCGATCATGGCGGGCAGGTGGTCAAGCAGAACCTGCAGATCCTGCTGTGCCCGGACGCGACCGTCGACGTCGCCCAGTGTGCCGGTCAGGCGTGTGGCGTGGCCCGCGTCGTTTCGCCGGGTGACACGCCCGCGCAGGGACACCCAGCGCCAGCGTCGGTCCGGTTGACGCTGGCGACAGGTGACGTCGATCCGTGCCTGCTCACCGCGCAGGTGGGATCGCAGTGCCGTGAGGATCAGGTGACGGTCCGCCGGGTGCACCAGCCGCAGCCACGCCCGTGCGGAGATCGTCTCGGCACGGGCGGTCAGTCCGGTCAGGTTCAGCAGCGTCGTGGAGACCGTCACGTCCGGGCGGGGCAGTTCCCAGTCCCAGATGCCGTCCTGGGTGGCGTCCAGCGCCAGGCGGAGGCGGTCGGTGAGGGCGCGCTCGTGGTCGAGCCGGTCGGTGGCATCCTGGATCTGCGCGATGTAGAAGGCGGGGACCCCACTGTCCTCGACGACCATGGCGACGTCCAGTTGCGCCCACACGAGGTGGCCGTCGCGGTGCCGGTACCTTTTCACCATGGTGTAGTGGTCACGCTCACCGCGGCTCAGTTCCCGCAGCAGGGTCAGGTCTGCTTCCAGGTCGTCCGGGTGCGTGATCTCCTGAAAGGTGAGTTGTTTGAGCGTCTCGGCCTCGTAACCCAGGATGTTGCTCATTGCGGGGTTCACCGTGATGAACTGGCCTTCCGTGGACACCAGCGCCTTCCCGATCGGCGAATGCTGGAAGACCGCCTCCAGCATCTGCGAGCGGTGCCTGGCGTACGGTGTCCCGGGCGGCAGGAAGGGAGCTGAGTCCATACGGCATGGTACCCGCCGGGCGCCGTGCATTCTGCTCACGGCGGGCATGAGCGGCTGTTCTGAAGGGTCAGTGAACGCCGCGTCATCTGCGCGGACGAGGGACGGTGGACGCTGTGTGCGGGCCGCCCCGGATGGAGACGCACGGCATGGACGTCTCCGGCTGAATATCAATATTCAGGAATCGGAGGCGTCCACGCCGCGTGTGTGGGATGAGTTCAGCAGGTCCTGCAGGGCGCGCATCAGCCGCTCGGCCTCGGTGCGCCGGTCGGGCGTCAGGTCGGCCAGGCGGCGCGGCGTGAGCTGCCGTTTCAGCGCGGCCAGCGTGTCCGGCGAGACCGTGGCCGCAGGAGTGGGGGAGAGCAGGGCGCGGATCTGCCGCTGGAGTTCAGTCTGGGTCCAGCCGTGCGTGAGGGTGTTGCCGACCAGCGCATCCTGATGCGCGGCCGGTGCCCGGGCGATCAGCAGGGCCTTGCTGTAGGCCAGCGTTCCGTCCTCGACGGCGCGGCGGATTCCGTCAGGCAGATTCAGGACCGGCAGCCCGTTGACCACGAATGACCGCCACTGTTCCCCGCCCAGTTGCCCGAACAGTTGCTCCAGGGCCAGGACGTCCGCCGCGTGCTCGTCCGGCTGGGCGCGCAGGCGTTTCAGGTATGTCGGCACCTCCGGGGGCGTGATGCTGAACAGTTCAGCCACCAGGTGCACCTTCGCGCGGACCTCCTCGAAGCGGTTGAGGTCATGCCGTTGCAGGTTTTCCAGTGCCGCCACCACGGGCAGATCGGCGTCCGCGACGGCCTTCACCATGGCCGGGATGGACGTCAGCCCGGCCAGTTGCGCCGCCCGGAAGCGCCGCTCGCCGAACACGATCTGGAACCGCGTCCCAACGGGCCGGACCAGGATCGGTTGCAGCACGCCCTGCGCAGCGACGCTGCGGGCCAGGTCCTGCAGGGCGACCTCATCGAAATGCCGCCGGGGCTGATCGGGGTTCGCATCGATATGCGCCACTGGAATCAGACCGGGCGTGGCGGCCGGCGTGGGCGCCGCGTAGTCCCGCGCCCGGTCCAGCACGGCGGTCATGCGGTCACTGCTCTTGCGGGCGAACTTGTTCATGCGCCCTCCATCACGCTCAGGAGTTCCTGCCACAGGGTGCGGAACTGCTCGAGGTCACTCGGCGCGGTGCCGAAGCCCCGTTCGTACGAGGCGAGCGACCGGATGACCGTCTCGAAACGTGGATGGCGGTCCAGGGCGGCGTTCGCATCGTGCGCCATGGCCTTCCGGGCATCGAAGCGGTTGAGGACGATCGCGTAGTTGAAGTTCGGGAGGGCCGCCTCGAGATCGGCGAGCAGTTCCAGCGTGGTGCCGAGGCGATCCAGATCCATCGCGGTGGGCAGCACCGGCACCAGGACGACGTCAGCGACCGTCGCGGCGCTCTTGAGGATCTCGCGGTTGTTGGGGGGCGTGTCGATGATCACGACCGTGCCGTCGCGGGCGAGTTCCCGGGCCTGCCGCATGAGGCTGTTGCGGTCGGCCGCCACGACCCGGAACGGCAGGGTGATGCCGTCGGCCTGAGCGTGCTGCTGCCAGCGCAGCGCACTGACCTCCTCGTCGGCGTCCAGCACCACGACCCGCTCGCCACTCGCTGAGATCGCTGCCGCGAGGTGCATCGTGATGGTCGTCTTGCCCACACCGCCCTTGAGGGAATTCAGGGCCAGGATGCGCGGCGCCTTCGTGGGACCGGTGACCGTGCCGGGCACGATGGTGGCGAGCGCCTCGCCATGCCGCGTGACCGTCACCGGGCGGCCCGTCTCCTTCACTTCCCGCAGGACATCCGGCAGGTCTTCACGCAGGGACCGCACACCGACACTCTTGTTGGCCATGACAGAAGTGTACACATGTGTACACAACGGGTCCAGCCCCCACGCCCAGTCGGCTCCGACACCAGAGTCAGTCTGTCTACGCTTAGTCGAGATGCGACTGGTCCGGACAGACGAGGTGGTCGTGAACAGGCGCACCGTGTTCACCGGCTTTGCTCCCCCAGTCGGCCAGTGTGCGCTTGTCGATCGTGAAGGCCATGACCCCCACTGGAATGGGGCATCCGAAGGTCAAGAGGGTCAGGACCAGTTGGACGATGTTGGGATCAGTCCTGAGTCGAGAGAGCGGTGTGCCACCCGTCGCTGTGAACGTCGCGTGGCAGTGATGACAGCGGGAGCGGGCACCCTGGTCGGCGAGGGGCAACAGGGCATGGGGGCGTCTCTCCAGCGGGTCGGGAGGAGGGAGTCGGCTGCAGGCCACGCCCACTTCCCGACCCGCTGTTGATCACTCCACGCGATCCAGTGGTCCTCCCCAGTCTCTGATCCCCGAATATTGATATTCGGCGGGCACCATCCCGCCTTCAAGTCCGCCCTGCCCGGCGCCTGCCTCATGTGCGCCTCCCGCGCTGGCGTTCATTCAGGGCGTGCGGCTGACCGGGTCGGCGTCCGCCGTGAGCAGCCTGTCGGGCGTGAACGGCAGGGCGCGCAGGCGCTTGCCGGTGGCGTTGTAGATGGCGTTGCCGATGGCGGCCGGGACGCCCACGATGCCGATCTCCCCGATGCCCCTGGCGCCGGTCGGTCCGAACGCGAAATCGGGATGTTCGATCCAGCGGGCCTGGATGTCCGGGACGTCGGCGTGCGCGGCGATGTGGTAGCCCGCCAGGTCACGGTTCACGACGTGCCCGTAGCGCGGGTCGAGGTAACTCTCCTCGTGTAGCGCCGCGGAGAGGCCCATGGTCATCCCGCCGATGAACTGCGAGGTGGCGGTGCGGGGGTTGATGATGCGGCCCGGGTCGTACACGCCCAGCAGGCGGGTCACGCGGACCTCACCGGTGACGCGGCTGACCCTGACTTCCGCGAAGTGCGCGCCGAACGCGTGCCGGCTGTACTTCCGGAAGTCCTTAGGGCGCACACCCCGGGCCTGCACGCGCGCCCCTTCCGGCGGGGTCGGGCCGTACTTGCGGGTGAACTGCGCCGCGGCGGCCATGATGGAACTGCCCCAGGTGTAGGTGCCCATGCTGCCCCCGGCGCCCATGGCGAGCGGCAGGTCACTGCGGCCGATCTCGAGGTGGATGCGGTCCACGCTGACCTGCAGCGCGTCCGCGGCAATCTGCACGAGGATCGTCCAGGCGCCGGTGCCGATGTCACTGGCCTGCAACTGCACGTGATAACGACCCTGCCGGTAGTGCACGGCGGCCCAGGTGGAGAGCAGGTGCTGGTCCGGGTAGGTGGACGCCGCGACGCCCATCCCGTAGTGCCACTCGCCGCGGCGCCGGGTGGCGGGCGGCTGGCGCTGGTCCCAGCCGAACAGCCGGGCGCCCTCGGTCAGGCACTGCGTCAGGTGCCGGCCGCTCCACGGGTGGCCCGTCTCGGGATCCCGCGCGGGTTCGTTGCGCCGGCGCAGCTCGATGGGGTCGAGGTCCAGCTTGACGGCGAGTTCGTCCATGGCGGTTTCCAGCGCGAACATGCCCGTGAATTCGCCCGGGGCGCGCATGAACATGCTGGCCGGGATGTCCAGCGGGACCGCGCGGTGGGTCGTGCTCCGGTTGGGCGCGGCGTACATGATGCGCGACGCGGTGGCGGTCTGCTCGACGAATTCCTTCCAGCGGGCGGTGGGCGCGACGGCGTCGTGGGTCAGCGCGGTGAGTCGCCCGTCCGCACTGGCCGCGAGGCGCACCCGCTGGTGACTTTCGGGCCGGTAGCCGGTGGTGTCGAACATCTGCTGGCGGGTCATGGCGTACTTGACGGGCCGTCCGGGCAGGGTCTTCGCGGCGAGTGCCGTGAGGATCAGGTGCGAGTGCGGCATGCCCTTCGTGCCGAACGACCCGCCCACGTACGGCGTGTGGATGAGCATCTGGCCGGGCAGCAGGCCCAGCATGGGCGCCAGGAACATCAGGTGGAAGACCGGGCCCTGGTTCGCGTCGTACAGGGTCAGGCGCCGGGCGGTGACGTTCAGCGGGTGCTCGGCGTGCCAGATGGCCGTGACGGGATGCGGTTCGATCGGGTTGTGATGCTCGGTGGGGGTCGTGTACGTCCGGTCGACCGTGACCGGCGCGTGAGCCAGGGCGGCGTCCACGTCACCCTCGTGCGTGTCGGTCTTCTTGAAGGCGTTGACGCGCCGGGGTCGGTACGTCTGCGGGTGATCCGGCCGGAAGTGGGCGTCGAAGGGCGCCTCGTCGTAGGTGACGGTGACGAGCGACGCGGCGTGCCGGGCGATCTCGGGCGTGTCGGCGACGACCGCGCCGATGAACTGCCCCCAGTACAGGACGTCCGGGGACTGCAGGATGTACAGTTCCGGGTCGGCCTTCACGAGCAGGTTCGGGGCGTTCTCGTGCGTCAGGACCAGCTGCACGCCGGGCAGCGCCTCGGCCGCGCGGGCGTCGATGGACCGGACGCGGCCGCGGGGGACGGTGGACGTCAGGGGATACAGGTGGAGCGGCGCGTCGGTGGGTTGCTCGTAGGCGTACGGGGCGGTGCCCGTGACTTTCAGGGGTCCGTCGACGCGGACGCGGTCCTGGCCGATGTGCCGTTCTGCGTTCACCCTTCGCCTCCCTGCTCGGCGCGGCGCCGGGCGGTCGTGCCGTCGCGGAGTTCTTCCAGCACGGCGACGACGGTATTGCGGATCAGTGGGAGTTTGTAGGCGTTGTGAGGTCCGGTCCGGGCGGGCGCGAGTTCCGCGGTGATCGCCGCAGTGAACGCGTCCGCCGTGGCGGGCTGGCCGAGCAGGGCCGCCTCCGCCACGGCGGCGCGCCAGGGTCGGTGGGCGGCGCCGCCCAGCGCGATGCGGACGTCGGCGACCTGCCCACTTTCGACCCGGAGGGCCGCCGCGACCGAGACGAGTGCGAACGCGTAGGAGGCCCGCTCGCGGACCTTGCGGTACGCCGAGTGCTGCGCCAGGGGCAGTGGGGGCAACTCCACCGCGACGATCAATTCCGCGGGCCGTAGGGTGGTATCGAGCTGCGGGTGATCGCCGGGCAGGCGGTGGAACTCCGCGAAGGGAATCCGGCGCGGTCCGGACGGCCCCTCGACGAGGACCTCGGCGTCCACCGCTGCCAGGGGCACGCACAGGTCCGACGGGTGCACGGCCACGCAGGCTTCGGAGGTGCCCAGCACCGCGTTGTACCGCCCGAAGCCGTCCTGCGCGGCGCAGCCGGAGCCGGGCTCGCGTTTGTTGCAGGGCGTGGTCAGGTCCTGGAAATACACGCAGCGGGTCCGCTGGAGCAGGTTGCCGCCCGTGGTGGCCATGTTGCGGATCTGCCCGGACGCCCCCGACAGGAGCGCCTCGGCCACGAACAGGTAGCGCTGGCGGATCAGCGGATGCGCCGCCAGGTCGCTGTTGCGCACGAGCGCCCCGATCCGCAGGCCCCCTCCCTCGGTCGCGGTGATCCGGGTGAGGTCGAGGCGGCGGATGTCCACCAGCGTGTCCACCTGACGGATGCCCAGCCGCAGGTGATCGACCAGGTTGGTCCCGCCCGCCAGGAACGCGCCGCCTGGGCCGATCAGGCTCAGGGCTTCAGGGACCGTCTGCGCGCGCCCGAAGGTGAAGGGCTTCACCGGTGCTCTCCGGGCCGCGGTTCGGCGGGATCGAGGTCGGCGTGCTGGGCGTCCCGGATCGCCGCGACGATATGGACGTACGCGCCGCAGCGGCACAGGTTGCCACTCATCCGCTCGCGGATCTCCGCGTCCGACAGATGCGGCGTGGCCTGAATGTCCGGCGTGACGTGACTGGGCATGCCCCGGCGGAACTCCCGCAGCATCCCCACCGCCGAGCAGACCTGCCCCGGCGTGCAGTACCCGCACTGCAGGCCGTCATGGTCGAGGAACGCCTGCTGCAGCGGGTGGAGGTCCGCGGGCGTGCCGAGCCCCTCGGCCGTCACGACCTGCGCGCCGTCGTAGGACGCCGCCAGTCCCAGGCACGACAGGATGCGCTCGCCGTCCACGAGGACGGTGCAGGCGCCGCACTGCCCGTGATCGCAGCCCTTCTTGACCGACGTCACGCCGAGGTGGTCGCGCAGGGCGTCCAGGACGGACGTGCGCGGATCGAGGTCGAGGTGGTGATCGTGACCGTTGACCGTGAGGTGCAGGGGGATACGCATGGGAACTCCGAAAAAAGTGGCCGGGCCGACCGGCATGAACGGGAGGAGACGGGACTCCAGCATAGAGCAGGGCGGCGCAAACCTTGAGCGTCCGGTGTCGGCATTCGCCGTTCTGATCGTTCAATTCACCCCGCGCGCATGCCGGGCTGACCCGGTTGGACTTCGTGTGGTCCAGACGCTGCCCTGGCCGCCGTGGGGCGCGCACCCGCGCAGGTCGCCGGACGCGGCGGGTGGTCGGTGCAGGTTCACGCGATGCACGGTCGCGCGACGTGATAACCAGCTGACGTGTTTCATCCACGATTCATGCAGTAGACTTTTGTGCATTCTCAATTCACAACCCCAGGAGCACCAATGAACAAGATCATGACGTGCAGCGCTGCGCTGCTGGCCCTGACCTCCCTGCTTGCCGCCTGCACCCCCACGCCCACCCCTCCCACCTACGCCTGCCCCGCCGGGACCACCGTCACCACCATCGGTACCGTGCAGGGCGCCGCCGACGCCAGCCCGCTGGCCGGACAGGTCGTCACGGTGCGCGGCGTCGTGACCCTGGACGCCCAGGCGGGCCTGAGCGGCTTCTACCTGCAGGACGTCGCGCCCGACGGCAAGGCCGACACCAGCGACGGCATCTTCGTGTACACCGCCACCACCCCCCGCACCGTCAAGGCGGGCGAGGTCGTGGAAGTCACCGGGACCGTCAAGGAATTCAGCGGCCTGACCGAGATCGACACGGTCACCACCCTGACCTCCTGCGGGACGACCAGCCTCCCGGCCCCGGCGGCCGTGACGCTGCCCGCCGCGTCCGCCACCGCGCTGGAGGCGACCGAGGGCATGCTGATCACCATCAAGCAGTCCCTGACCGTCACCGACACCTTCACCCTGGGCCGCTTCGGTGAACTGGGCCTGTCCAGCGGCGGGAGACTGTTCAACCCCACGAACGGGCAGGGGGGCAGCGCCGCCGAGAACAAGCTGCGGACCATCCGCCTGGACGACCTGAGCAGCAAGCAGAACCCGGCCACGGTGCCCTACCTCACCAGCGCGGACGCGCAGACCGCCACCCGCCGCGCCGGTGACACCGTCAGCGGCCTCGAAGGCGTCCTGCACTACGCCAACGGCAACTACAAGGTCCAGCCCACCAAGGCGCCCACCTTCACGGCCAGCAACCCCCGCACGGCCGCGCCCAAAGACGTGGGCGGCACCATCAAGGTCGCGGGCGCCAACGTCCTGAACTACTTCACCACCCTCGGCAGCGCCGGGCGCGGCGCGAGCAACGCCACCGAGTTCACCCGTCAGAAGGCCAAGATCGTCGCGGAACTGCGCGCCCTGAACGCCGACGTCATCACGCTGATGGAAGTCGAGAACAACGGCGAGACGGCCCTGAACGACCTCGTCGCCGCCCTGAACACCGCCAGTGGCCGCACCGAGTACGCCAGCGTGCAGACCGGCACCGTCGGCACCGACGCCATCCGCGTCGCCATCATCTACCGCCCCGACCGCGTCGAGACGATCGGCGCCCCGCAGATCGACACCGCCAGCGTGTACAGCCGCCCGCCCGTCGCGCAGATCTTCCGCGACCGCGCAGGCAAGGGCATCTTCACGGTCATGGCCAACCACTTCAAGAGCAAGGGCAGCTGCCCCACCAGCGGCGACACCGACCAGGGCCAGGGCTGCTGGAACCTGCTGCGCGTCGATCAGGCCAAAGCCGTGCTGGCCTTCGCCGACCGCCTGAAACTCAGCGACCCGGACGTGCTGATCATGGGTGACCTGAACGCCTACGGCGCCGAGGACCCCATCAAGACCATCGAGGCCGCAGGCTTCGAGAGCCTGAACAAACGCATTCCCGCCGCGGACCGCTACAGCTACCAGTTCAACGGCGAATTCGGCTACCTCGACCACGCACTGTCCAGTAGCGCCCTGGCGGCGCAGGTCACGGGCATCACCGAGTGGCACATCAACAGTGACGAGCCGGTCTTCCTCGATTACAACATCGAGTTCAAGAACCACCCCGAATGCACCAGCGCCACCTGCACCACCCCGGACCTGTACACGCCCACCCCGTTCCGCAGCAGCGACCATGACCCCGTGCTGGTCGGCCTGAACCTGAAGGCCGACGGCGACCCGGTCCTTCCCCTGACTGTGCAGGCCAGCGGGGACGCCAGCGTCACCGCCGGGCAGGCGTACGCCCTGACGTACACCACGGGCGGCGCGCCGGACAGTGTCAGCGTCACCTGGGGCGACGGCAGCAGCGACTCCCTGAACGTCGCGGGCGGTGTCGCCACGCACACCTACGCGGCCGCCGGGACGTTCACGGTGACCGTCACGGCCACCCGCGGCGCCACCACCACCGCCGCCACCAAGACCGTGACCGTGCAGAGCGTCGTGGAGACCGGCAGCGTGTACTTCAGCGAGTACGTCGAGGGGGCCAGCAACAACAAGGCCATCGAGATCTACAACGGCAAGAACGTGCCCATCGCCGCAGGTACCCTCACGGTGAACCTGTACAACAACGGGTCGACCACGCCTAATGCCAGTAACGTGTTCACGCTCGCCGAGACCATCGCGCCGGGCGCGACGTACGTCCTCGTCAACCCCAACGCCGTCGCGGCGCTCAAGGCCTACGCGAACGCGGAGAGCACCGTCACGAACTTCAACGGGGACGACGCGCTGGAACTCATCCTGAACGGCCAGCGGGTCGACGTGATCGGCCAGATCGGCTTCGATCCCGGCAGCGAGTGGGGCACGGGTCTGACCTCCACGGCCGACAACACCATCCGCCGCAAGGCCGCGGTGACCGCGGGCGACGCCAACGGCACCGACGCCTTCGACCCCGCGGCCGAGTGGGACGGCTTCGCGACCGACACCTTCGACGGGCTCGGCGTGCGCTGACCTGCAGGGCAGGGGGGGCGTGGTCGGCAGTTCGCGGCCACGCCTTCCCTTTTTCAGCCTGGGAGTGTACCGGGTACCGTGGCGTTCAGCGGGTCAGGGCGTAGGGGATGACGTGGGGCCGCCCGGTGTCCGGGTCGGGCAGCAGGTGGGCCTTGAGGCCGAACACGTCGCGCAGCAGGTCGTGGGTGAGCACGTCCCCGGCCGGGCCGTGGGCGTACACGGCGCCGCCGCTCATGGCGATCAGGCGGTCGCTGTAGCGCGCGGCCTGGTTGAGGTCGTGGAGGACCATCACGACCGTCTTGCCCTGCTCGCGGTTCAGGCGCCGGGCGAGGTGCAGGACCTCCAGCTGGTGCGCGGGGTCGAGGTACGTGGTGGGTTCGTCCAGCAGCAGGATGTCGGTCTGCTGCGCGAGGCTCATGGCAATCCAGGCCCGCTGCCGCTGCCCGCCGCTGAGGGCGTCGAGGGGGCGGGCGGCGAACACGCGCATGCCGGTCTGGTCGAGTGCCCACTGCACGGCGTCGCGGTCCTCGGCGCGGCGGACGGGGAAGCGGCCCTGGTGCGGGTGACGCCCGAACCACACGAGGTCCTCCACGCTCAGCCCCTCGGGGGCCGCGGGGCCCTGCGGGAGAATGGCGAGGCGCCGGGCGATCTCGCGGCTGGGCAGGGCGTGCAGCGCCTGGCCGTACAGTTCGATGTGCCCCGCCCCGCTGGGCAGCAGCCGCGCCAGCGCGCGCAGCAGGGTGCTCTTGCCGCAGCCGTTCGGCCCGATGATCGAGGTGACCTGCCCTCCCGCGACCGCGAGGTCGAGGCCGGGGATGATCACGTTCTGGCCGTAGGCGAGTTTCAGCGCGTGGGTGCTCAGCGGCTCCGGGGTGCGGGTGGCCGGGGCGGAGGTGGCCGGGGTGGGGGTGGCCCGTTCGGGATTGGTGGGGGTCATGCGGACTTCCTCAGCAGGTACAGGAAATAGGGGGCGCCGACCAGGGTAGTGAAGATCCCGGCGGGCACCTCCAGGGGGGGCAGCAGCGCGCGGCCCAGCGTGTCGGCGGCCAGCACGAGCAGCGCGCCCAGCAGCATACTGACCGGCAGCGTGCGGGCGTGCCGGGCGCCGACGAGCAGCCGCGCGAGGTGCGGGGCGAGCAGGCCCACGAAGCCCAGGATGCCCGCGCCCGTCACGGCCGCGCCCGCCAGCGCCACGCCGACCGCCAGGGCCAGCAGGCGCGCCGGGTTCACGCGCGTGCCGAGCGCGGTGGCGACGTCCTCCCCGAGGTTCAGGACGTCCAGCGTGCGGCTCAGGAGCAGCGCGCCGGGCAGCAGGATCAGCGCCCAGGGCAGCACGCGCGTCAGGCGGGTCACGTCCGCGCCGTAGACCGTGCCGGTCAGGAAGCTCAGGGCGCTGCCCAGCCCGTCCGGGGCGCGCACGAGCACGAGCTGCTGCGCGGCGCCCAGCGCGGACGCGACCGCCACGCCGATCAGCGCGAGCCGCACCGGGTGCAGCGCCCCGCCCCGCTCCCGCGCGAGCAGCAGCACCAGCCCGAAGCCGCCCCACGCGCCTGCCAGCGCCGCCCAGGGCAGCCCCCCGGCGGGCGCGGCGGGCCACGCGAGCAGGAACACCGTGGCGGCCAGTCCCGCCCCGGCGCCCACGCCGATCAGGTCCGGCGAGGCCAGCGGGTTGCGGATCACGCCCTGCATGATCGTGCCGCTCGCGGCGAACATCGCGCCGCACAGCAGCGCCACCCCGATCCGCGGGGCGCGCAGGTCCAGTACGAGCTGCCGGGTCAGGGCGTCCCCGCCGCCGGTCAGGGCGGCCAGCACGTCCCGCGCGGGCGTCGGCACTGCGCCCAGTCCCAGCGCCAGCACCGCCAGCGCCGCGCACAGGGTCAGCAGGGCCGCGCCGACGAGCAGGGCGCGGCGGGCGGTGAAGCGGGCAGAGGTGATCGCAGCGGTCACGGCTGGTACTTGAAGGATGTGCCGGGCGCGGCGTCCTGCAGGAAGCGGCTCTCGATGGTCTGGGCGACCATCAGTTTCAGGGCGGTCGGGCCGCGCCCGCGCGTCCAGTCGTCCCGGTTGAACTCGTACACCCGGCCGCGCTTCACGGCGGGCAGTTTCTGCCACAGCGGGTTTTTCGCCCACGCGGCGGTGACCGGCGTCTCGTCCGGCGCGGTGAACAGAATGAGCGTCTGCGGTTGCAGCGCCACGAGGCCCTCCAGGCTCAGTTCGTACTGCGTCTGGCCGTCCTTGACGGGCAGCTGATTCCTGCGCCCGACCGCTTCGAGGAAGCTGCCCGCGAAGCTCCCGGCGGTGTGCGCCGTGAAGGAGGTCGGCGTGACCACGCCCGCCACGAACGCCGGGGCGCCCTTCTTCGTGAAGGCGCGCGCCTTGGCGATCAGGCTCTTCTGGTCGGCCAGCAGCTGTTTCGCGGCGGCCTCGCGGCCCACCAGTCGGCCGATCAGCAGCGTCTGCTCGTTCAGCTGATCCAGGTCCGCGCGGCGGCTGGGGAACACGGCGGTCGGGGCGACGCGGCCCAGGGCGGGCACAGTGTCCTTGTGGACGAGGCTGTCGGCGAGGATGAGGTCCGGGCGCAGCGCGGCGATCCCTTCGAGGCTGGGCTGCGCGCGGCTGCCGGTCGTGACGACGCCGCCCACGCGGGGCCGCAGGTAGGGGGGCGCGCCCCGGTCGCCGCCCTGCGTGCCGAGCGCCGCGCCGACGGGTTTCACGCCCAGCGCGAGCAGGGTGTCCACGAAGGAGTATTCCAGCGCCACGACCCGTTTGGCGGGGGCGGGCAGGGTCACGGTGCCGCGGTCGTGCTGCACGGTGACAGGGGCTGCCAGGGCGGGCGCGGCGAGCAGGGTGGCGAGGGTCAGGGTGGTCCGGGTCAGGGGAGCCAGGGTCTTGTTGTTCAGGGTTCGGTGGTTCATGGAATGGCTCCGGTGTCAGCGGCGCCCGATGCGCCGGGCGAGCAGGATGAAAAAGGGTGAACCGGCCGCGGCGACCAGGATGCCGACCGGGGTCTCGGCGGGCCGGTCGATCACGCGGGCGGCCACGTCGGCCAGCGGCAGGAACGCCGCGCCCAGCAGCGCGGCCAGCGGCAGCGAGACGCGGTGGTCCGCGCCGCCCAGCGCGCGCGCGGCGTGCGGGATGATCAGGCCCACGAAGCCCACCGGGCCGACCACGCTGACCGATCCGGCGGCCAGCAGGACGCCCAGAGCGGTGATGACGGTGCGGTCGCGTTCGGTGCGGGCGCCGAGGCTGCGGGCGACGTCCTCACCCAGGGTCAGGACGTTCACGCGCGGCGCGAGAATGAGCGCGCCGATCAGACCCGCGAGCAGCCACGGCGCGACCTGTCCCAGCTGCGCCCAGGTGCGGCCCGCCAGTGAGCCGGACAGGGCGAACAGCGCGCCCTGCGCGCGGTCCTCGAACAGCAGTTGCAGCGCGCGGGTCGCGGCGCCCGCCAGGGACGCCACCGCCACGCCCGCCAGCGCCAGCCGCAGCGGCGTCACGCCGACCGTGCGGGCCGCGCCGTAGGCCGCCAGGGCCGCGAGGCCCCCGCCCAGGAACGCCGCCGGGACGAACGCGGCCGCCGGGGCTGCGGGCAGGAACACCACCAGGATCAGGATGGCCAGGGCGCCCCCGGCCTCCACGCCCAGGATGCCCGGGTCGGCCAGCGGGTTGCGGGTGACGCCCTGCAGCAGCAGGCCCGAGACGGCCAGCGCCGCCCCGGCGATCAGGGCGATCAGGGTGCGGGGCAGCCGCAGGGTGTGGATCACGAGGCTGCTCACGCTGTCGTCCGGGTGCACGAGCAGCCGCGCGGTCTCGGCCAGGGGAATGTCGGCAGCGCCCAGCGCCAGGGACAGCAGGCCCGCGAGCAGCGCGGCGAGCAGTGCGCCGGTGAACGTCAGCCACCGGGGAGGGGAGAGGTCACGGCCCCGCGACCTCACCCAGGTGGTACTGCCGCACCGGCGCGCGGTCCGGTGTGTGACTCGATCCGGGGAGCAGGAGCGGCTCGGCGTCGGTGACGGCGGCGCGGTACGTCCGCGTCTGGCCATTGACCGTGGCGGTCAGCGTGACGAGGTCGCCGTCCACCTCGGCGTCGCGCTGGGCGTTCAGCCAGTCCCACCCGTGCCGGATCAGCAGCGCCCGGTCGAGCACCTGCGCGCGCGCACTCAGGCCCGCGAAGCCGCGCAGGTGCCCGGCGACCTCGGCGGGACTCACCTCGCGCCGCGCGACCTGCACGGCCAGCGCGGGTGTCAGGTGCGCCCACAGCAGGCCCGAGGGCAGCTCCACGGCCGTCGCGGCGAAGCGGTGTCCGCCGAAATGCCCGGTGCGCCACGCCCGTTCACCCGCAGACCTCAGCGCCGCGTGGACGGGCACGCCGTAGCGGCCGCAGGCGGCGTCCACGGTGCCGTGCGTGCAGACGTGCAGGTCCGCGCCCCGATCCGGTGCCGGGACGGCCTCCCAGTCGCTCAGCCGCGCCGGTTCGATCAGGGTGTCGTGCAGCCCGCGCGCCCACTCGCTCTGCGGCAGGTCGGCGGCGTAGTCCTGCCTGCGGTACCCGCCGGGGCCGCGCACGTAATGCCGCACGCGCAGCGGCGCGCCGGGGGCCAGTGGCGCGCTCATGAGCAGCCCGAAGCCCGCGCCGCTCGACTCGACCTTCCCCCGCAGCGCGGCGAAGACTGCCGACTGCGCGGGCGTCCAGGTGTCCACGCTGCGCAGCTGCGCCCAGACGGGCACGTCCAGTTCCAGCACCGTCACCTCCGCCCAGTGGGGCGCGGTGCCGATGGGGTCCTCGCCCGCCGCGCGGGACTCGTCGGCGCAGAGGGTCAGGCGGGCGGTCACTTCACCTTGTCCAGGATGAGTTTCGTCAGGGCGGGGCTGTCGCGCAGCGACACCAGCGGTCCGGCCCAGGGGCTGTTCGCCTCCTGGGTGTACACGACGGTCTGGCCTTTCAGGCGCTGCCCGACGGCGCTCTGCAGGAAGTCCTGCGCGCCGTTGTACTGCCCGCCGGGCGGGAAGACGATGACCAGCGTGTCCCTGCTCAGGGACAGCAGCGCCTCGTCGCTGACCACGCCGCCGACGCCCAGCACGTTCGCGTCGCCTTTCAGGCCGTCCCTGAAGCCCAGGGCGCGCACGTCGTCGATCAGGCGGGTCTTGGTGTACAGGTACGTGCCGCCGCCCTTGAAGGGCGAGACGACCACGGCCTTCGGGTACTTCCGGAACACCCCGGCGGCCTGCAGGGCGCGCGCGCCGGCGCGGTTGGTGTCGGCGACCTGCTTGATGAGCTTCTCGGCCTGTTCCTGCTTCCCGAACACGCGGGCGAGGTCGCGCAGGCCCTTCTTCCAGTAGCCGCTGCCCTGTTCGCTGTAGCCGACGGTGGGCGCGATGCGGCTCAGTTGCGTGTAGTTGCCGTTGCCAGCCCAGGTGGCGCGGACGATCAGGTCGGGTTTCAGCTTCAGGATCGTTTCGAGGTTCGGCTGCGTCCAGTTGCCGACGAAGGTGGCGCCGCTCAGGTCGCCGCGCGCGAGGAAGGTGCCCCGGATGCGTTCGGGTCTGATCTTCCCGTCGGCCGTGAGGTCGGCGGGGCCGAGCATGGCGCTGCCGACGCCCACGAGGCGGTTGCTGACGCCCAGCGCGTAGATCCAGCCGAGGGCTTCCTCGTCCAGCGCGACGATGCGGGTGGGGTTGAGCGGGACGGTGGCAGTGCCCTCGTCGTGCTTGAGGGTGAGGGTGGCGGGGGCGGCCAGGGCGGCGCTGCCCAGGACCAGGGTGGTCAGGAGGGTCCGGCGGAACATGCGGCTCACCCTAGTTAATCCGAGCGGAATAGTCAAGTTTCAAGGTGTTGCCCGACCGCCCAGTGGCCCGCACGCGCAGAACAACCGTGACATCGGTCGCCCACCATCCTGCAAACCACCAGTGGAATCCATCTCCTTGAACGCTGGGCAACGGCATGACCGGACGAGCCAGTCGAACGACCGTGCGGCGCCGAGTACGCAGGCAGCGCCACATGAGGTCTTGCGGGGCCGGCGCGACCCGGCGCAGCTGCTCACGGAAGCGCACCTCCGCCTGGCGCGGATCGAAGCGCAGCAGTTCGTGGATGACCTCAAGGCGCACCTCCAGCAGGCGGCCAGCGCGCCTCCGCTCCACGAGCTGACCTGATACGGATTCCGTTTATTTCGTTAACAGATCGGAACACCACCGATCTGTTAACTCCACGTCCGGAACCCGTTTTGCTCCTACTCGCTCCGCTCGGATTGAACGGCTTTATAAGCCATTCAATCGGAGTCCGTATGAGACAGACCTGTGGTGTTTGACCTGCGGGGCAGGACGGGGCGAGCGCTGCGGGGCGACGACCCGAGGAGTGCCCGGTGAGGAGGCTGAGCAGCGTACCGGGTCGTCGCGTGGCACTGTCCTGGAGCTGCGGGCCGCTCAGCCGTACAGCGCGCGGCCCCGCCCGTGGGCGTCGGCGATGTGGGCGCGCAGTTCGGGCGGGCTGAGCACCTCGACCTCCCCGCCCCAGCCGAGAATCCACGGCACGAGTTCCTTCCAGCCGCCCACCGTGAGGCACACGCGGGTGTGACCGCTCGCAAGCGGCTGGCAGTCCGCGGTCGGTCCGAGCGGCACCTCGCGCACCCGGTCGCGGACCGCTGGGCTGAAGAACAGTTCCACGCGGACCGGGTCGCCGGTCATGATGCCCCACGCGCCGGCAAGGTACTCCATCGGGTGGAACGCTTCGGGAATGGGCGCCGCGTCGTCCAGCAGGGTCACGTCACGCATGCGGGCGAGCCGGAACACGAAGGGCCGGTCGCCGCCCTTGAGGCGGTTGACGCCGATGGCGTACGCCTGACGGTTCTGGGGGTTGAGCTCGATGAAGTAGATGACGAGCTCGACCTGTGATTCCCTGGTCAGGGAGTGATACTTGAACCGTAGGACCCGGCCCTCCAGCCAGGCGCGGGCGACGAGTTCGAAGGTGCGGCTGGCCGTGGTGTCGCTCGTGTCCTTGCGCTGCTGGTACGCCTCGTTCGCCTGGGCGGCCACCCGGCGGGCGGTGGTGGGCAGCTGCGCGGTGAGTTTCTCCAGGGCGCTGAGGTAGTGCTGGTTGTAGTCGGCGGCGTGGTGGTAGAGCATCCGCGCGGCGGAGTACACCGCGAGCGCCTCGACCGCGTTGAGGGTGGTCGCCCGGGCGGGGCGGCGGTACCTGCCGTTGTCGAGCCGCTCGACCTTGCCGTCCAGGCACAGGGTTTCAAGGTCACGCTGCACGCTGCGCAGCTTGTTCGCCGGGAGGCCCAGGCGGCTGGTGAGGTCGCGGGCGCTGCACTCGGCGTGCCCGAGGAGGTCCAGCGTGGCGAGCATCCGCTCGGTCTTCGTGGCGGGGGTCACGTCAGTTCTCCAGTTGCGCGTGCATCTGCTCGCGGAAGGTGCGGACCAGGGCCTGCAGGCCGCTCAGGTTGCGCAGCAGCACGCCGCGCCAGTCGTCCGCGCCGGGCAGGTAGGCCTGCACGGAGGCGTTCACGTCGTCGTCCAGCACGGTGATCTGCCCGATCCGGATGCGCTGGTGGGCCTGCGCGGCGGCCTCGTGGGCGCGGGCGCGTTCGGCGGGATCTTCCAGCGGCCAGAAGCGGAAGAAGTACAGGGCGAAGTACGTGGAGTCCGCCTCGGACGTCATCAGGTAGTACGTGCCGCCCTCGAACTTGAACAGCACGTCCCCCTGCTCGTCCAGGTGGGGCCGGAAGCCCTCCTCGGCCAGGAAGTCCAGCACGTCGGTGGCGTAGCGGGTGGGTGCGTTCAGTGTCGGTTCGGTCATGGGGTCTCCTGGGCAGCGTCGCAGACGCCGCGGAATGAGCAGTACCGGCAGGCGGCGGAGGGCGTCGGTGGGAAGTCCGTGTCCTTCATGCGGCTGACGGCGTCCTGCACGAGGCTCAGGCCGCGCTGAAGGTCCGTTTCCTCGAACACGTGCAGGTGGTCGCGGCGCAGGTACGCCAGGGCGGCGCGGGTCGCGCCGAGGTGATGGGCGTACAGGGCCAGTTGCGGCAGGTGATGTTCGGGCTGAACGTGACGGTCGGTCTTGTAGTCGAGGACCAGCTTCCCGTCCGGGTCGAAGGCGTCCACGATGCCCTCGAAGGTGACGCCGCCGACGTCCACCTGGATGGGCCGCTCGCGCTGGTAGGGTCGTCCCCTCACCTCGGCGTACACGTCACCCTGGAAGTTCTGCACGAGGGTCGTCACGGTCTGCAGGTCGGGCGGGGCGAAGTACCCCAGGTGCGCGCGCATCTCGGTGTCGGTCCAGCCGTGCTCGAGCGCGCGGTGCACGGCGTCTCCGATCTGCCGCCCGGCGAGACGCCCTTCGGGGTTGGTGGCTTCCGCGTCGTGCCGGGCGCTCCACAGCGTGACCAGCGGCGCGCGGCCCTCGACGTGCCGGTACGCGAAGGCCCTCGGGCAGCTCAGGAACGTGCCCAGGCTGGTGACGGGCAGCGTGCCGGGCAGCACCACGCCCGGGCCGGATCGGACGTCCAGCCGTGGTCGCCCGCCCGACGTCTGCAGGGTCAGTGGGACCGGGGCGGGCACGTCCGCCGGGGACAGGTAGGTGCGGGCCACGCCCGCGTCGGGCAGGTGGCCCAGGAAGGCCTCGAGGCGTTTCAGGTCCGCCGGGCCGGTGCCGCCCGGCACGCTGAGGATCAGCAGGTCCGCGGCGCGCGTGAAGGCCACGTACGCGACCCGTTCCGATTCACTGGTGTCCCGTTCCTTCTGCGCGGCTTCCAGGGCCGTCCACTCGGGCGGGTCCTCCTCGAGGCGGGGCAGGCGCAGCGCCACGCCGAGCTGCGCGTCGAAACGCACCGCGCCGGCCGGCCCGCCGCCCTGGCGCAGCGCGTCGGCGACGATCACCACCGGGAATTCCAGGCCCTTGCTGCCGTGGATGGTCATCAGCTGCGCGGCGTCCGGGTGCGGACTGACCGCCTCGGGCGCCTGCGCCTCCAGCCGCTCGAGGTGGGCGAGGTGATCGGCGGCGCTCACCACGTCCCGCAGGCCCTCCTGCGCCCACTGGCGCAGCAGGCCCTGGAAGAGCCGCAGGTTCGCCACGCGGCGCGGCCCGTCCGGCAGGGCGGCGTGCACGAGCAGCGCGCCCGTGCGGCGGTCCGCTTCGGCCAGCAGTTGCGACGCGCTGAGGGTCACCGACGCCTCCCGCAGCGCGCGGATCAGGGTCACGGCGCCCTGCACGTCCGGGTCGGCGCTGCGCTGCGCGGCGTCCCAGAAGCACTCGCCGCTCACGTGAGCCTCCCCGATCGTGAGGAGCTGCGCGTCGGTGAGGTGCACGTGCGGGCCGCGCAGCACCGCCGCGAGGTGCACGTCGGCGGTCGGGTCGGCCACGGCGCGCAGCAGGCTCACGGCGTCCATCACCTCGGGCCGGTCGTACAGGCCCCGCCCGCCGTGCACCACGTACGGCAGCCCCGCGCGGGACAGGGCCTCCTCGTACGCGCCGAGGTTGGTGCGCGCCCGGAACAGCACGGCGATATCGGACAGCCGCAGCGGCCGCGTCTGCCGCGTCTCGCGGTCGTAGACCGGCGTGCCCCCGAGCAGCAGCGCCTGAATGCGGCCCGCGATCAGGTCCGCCTCCGCGCTGCGCAGCGCCCCCGCGCCGTCCCCGAGCAGGGCGTGCACCTCCACGCCCGGCGCGTCCTCCCCGGCCGGGTGCGCCACGCGGTGCGCGTCGAGGGGTTCGAAGGTCGCCGCGGTGGGCCGCAACGGGCCCGGGCCGCGCATCAGGCTCGCGAAGTACGCGTTCACGGCCGTGACCAGTCCCCCGTGCGTGCGGAAGGACGTGCCCATGCGGATCACCTCCCCGCCCCGCTCCAGCACGGCCTTGCGCGCTTCGCGGAACACGCCGACGTCCGCGCGGCGAAACGCGTAGATGCTCTGCTTCTCGTCCCCGACGACCGTCAGCGTCACGCCGTCCGCCAGGGCCCGCAGGATCCGCCACTGCACCGGGTTGGTGTCCTGCGCCTCGTCGATCAGCAGGTGCGACCAGCGCGCCCGGTAGTACGCCCGCACCTCCGGGACGGCCAGCGCGCGGTCCGCGCAGACCTCCAGGTCCGCGAAGGTCGCGACCTCCTGCTCCCCCTTGAGCTGCGCGAAGCGGGTCACCACATGCGTGAAGATCGTCCGCAGGGCCAGCACCGCACGGTCGTGCGCGCGGGAGGCGTCGGTGGCCTCCCCGAGCAGGTCATCGCGCGCCGCGAGCCCCTGCAGGGTCTTCAGGGCCGCGAAGACCGCCTTCTTCTCCGCCGCGTCCCAGCCCCGGCCGACGTTGCCCTTCACGCCCGCCAGGGCCACGCGCAGGTCCCGCAGTCCCTCACCCAGCAGGGGCGGCCCTGCCCGCAGCGCCGCCTGACGGGCGTCTTCCAGCACGTCCCCGGCCGGAACGCCCCGCACCGCGTCGAGCGCCGCGCAGGCCGCGTCCCATTCGGGCTGCGCGGCCACCCACGCGCGCCGGGCGCGGTCCCCGGCCTCCAGGGTCGCCTCGCGGGCCGCGACGTCCAGCGCGGCAGCGGCCGAGGTGGGATCGTCCAGCAGCGCGCGGATCACGTCCCCCCGGATGCGGCCGGGCAGTTCGAGAAGCACCTCCACCGGCAGTTCGGCCAGCACCGGCGCGAGGTGCTCCTCGAGCCACCCGGCGGCCTCCGTATCGTCGAGCACCGCGAAGTTCAGGCCGGCCCCGCTCTCGACCGGATGCTCGCGCGCCACCCGGCCGCACAGCCCGTGAATGGTGCTCACCTGCATCAGCGGCAGCGCGGCCTGCGCCGCGGCCCAGCGGGCCGGGTCGGCCTGCGCGCGGCCCTCCACGTACGTGGCGATCCGCTCGCGCAGTTCCGCGGCGGCCGCCTCGGTGAACGTCACGGCCGCGATCTGCCCGGGCGTGACCCCCCCGTCGAGCAGGTGCACCACGCGCTCGGCCAGCACGCGGGTCTTCCCACTGCCCGCCCCGGCCGAGATGGCGACCGAATGCGGCGCCGTGATGGCCCGCTGCTGGGCTTTCGTGAATGTCCCGCTCATGCCTGACCCTCCTCATGCCGGGCGCTCCGGTGCCTGCAGACCGGCAGGAACGTGCAGTACGTGCAGGCCTGCCGCGCCTGATCCGGACCCGGCGCGACGTTCCCCGCCGCGAGGTGACCCCCGAGGTCCGTGAGGAACGCCGTGACGTCCTGCTGGTGCTGCGCCCAGGTGTACGTCCTCCTCCCACCCTCGGCCGCCGGGCCCGCCCTGCCGATCACCTCGGCCCGCTCGATGCTGAAGTACCGGCCGTTCACCGCCGACAGCGCCGCCATGTACAGCGGCAACTGGATCTCCAGGTTCAGCTTCCCGCTGTGCACCACCTGACTGACGTACGTGCCGGTCTTGTAATCCGTGACGGTCAGGCCGTCCGGCGTCCGGTCCACCCGGTCGAGGATGCCCGTCAGTGCATAGGTGTGCTCACCCGCGGTGAGGGTGAAGTCCCGCCGCTCCTCGAGGGCCACGGGCGTCCAACCGGGCGGCACGAACGCCGGGCTGCGCACCGCCCGCGTCACGGTGCGGCGCAGCTCCTCGACCTGCACCGGCCACAGCGGACCGGGACGCAGGGCGCCGCTGCGCCGCAACTCCGTGACCTTGCGGTCCAGCGCGGCGTGCGCGCGCGCCGCGCGTCCCTCCGCGTCGCCCGCCGCCCCCTCACCCTGCAGCGCGCCGTCCAGCGCCGCGTGCAGCAGCAGCCCCGTCACCCGGCGGTCCTCCACCCGGTCCGGATCGAGCGGCTCCTCCAGATGCAGCAGCCGCCCCGCGAACCACTGGAAGCGGCACGCCCCGGCCGCGTGCAGCTGCGACGGACTCCAGCGGCGCGCCGCGACCGGCAGGCTGCGCTCCAGCTGCCCGGCGTGCGGACCGGGGCGGCCCGCGTCCCGGTCCACCTCCACCGCCACCCGGCCCTCCAGCGCCGCCGGGACCTGCCCGTCCAGGGCCAGCAGCAGCGCCCGCTCCTCATCCGACCCGAGCGGCAACGGCGCCGCGCCCACGCCCGAATCACCGAAGCGCAGCCAGAACGGACTCGGCCGCAGCGCCCGGCCGTCCACGCCCCGCAGCGGACGGCTCAGCACCACCTCCAGCCCCGCGCCGCCCACCGCGCCCAGGAACAGCGCCTCCTCCACACTCGCCAGACTCGACGCGTCCGGCACGGTCACGCCAGCCGAGTGCCACCGCGCCCGCACCACGCTGTCGATCAGCGGGTGATCACCCGCGGGCCGCGGAAAGATCGAGTCGGCCAGCCCCAGCACCCAGACGTGATCGAACGTCCGACCCAGCGCGGCCAGCGGGTTGGCGACCCGCACGCCACTGCGGCCCAGCAGGACGGGCACGGTCGTGGACCGCAGCACGTGCGCCACCAGGCCCAGCAGCTCCTCCCGGTGGCACGGCGCGTCCCGCCGCGCCTCGCTGTCCAGGCGGTCCATGAGCAGGCCCAGCGCCACGTTCAGCGCGGCGTCCTGCCTGCAGCGCGCAGCGATCCCCAGGTCGACCACCAGCCGCTCGAGCACCTGCAGTCCGGCCCGCCAGGTCGTCTCGGCCGGGACCTCCAGCCACGCCAGTTCCGGCGCCCAGGCCGCCACACCGGCCGGGCAGTGCGGTTGCAGCGCCCGCGCCCGCCTCAGCGCGTCGAAACCCGGACTCACCAGCGGGTGCGTGAACAGCCGCCGCGCCGCCCCGTAGCGCCACTCACGGGCGTGCGCGTCCACCCAGGCCTGCACCACGCCGCCCAGCGGCGTGCTCAGCAGCGGCTGCTGCGCGCCGCTCACCAGCGGCAGGTCATACTCACGCGCCACGTCCGCCAGCGTGCCCAGATACGTGGCCTCGTGACGGACGATCACCGCCAGCCGCTCCGGCCGGGAACCTGTGTCCAGCCACGCCCGCACCTGCCGCAGACACGAGCGGACCTCCGCGTCGACGTCCCCGTGTTCCTCCCGGCGCAGCCCGCCGGACGCCGCGCCCCGCTGCAGGTACCCGGCCACGACCTGATCACCGGTGGTCCCAGCCTGTCCATCCACGTCCGTGCGCGTGAAGCCCAGCGCGCACAGCGCCGCAGCGGACTCCTGCGTGCGGCGCCCCGCACCAGGCGCCTCGCTGGCCGGGAGGGTCAGCAGCGAACCCGGTCCCAGCAGCCGGTCCATCAGGGCCAGCTGCGCCGCGTCGAAGTACGCGAAGCCGTGCACCACCGACCGCCGCGCGGGCAGCCGGTCCAGGCGCGCGGCGAAGTACTCCGCGCCTGCCACGTCGTACACCCGCAGCTCCTGGCAGCGCGTCACCACCGCCCCGAACGCGCCCGCCACGTCCCGCTCCCGCGCGCTGCCCGCTGCCGCCCGCACCGCGCCCGGCTCGAGGTTCGCGCGCAGCAACTCCCCGATCAGCCCAGAGAGCCGCGCCAGGGTACCCGGCCGGGCCGCGATGGACCCCAGGTACTCAAGCGACAGGTCGCCGAGCGCCTCCCGGTAGAACGCCTCCCGCGCGCCGGGCCGCAGGGGCTGCCAGCCGGCCTGGTGCAGCGCGTCCCGCGCGACCTGCGTCAGGGTCCGCGCCGCGCCCGCGTTTCTCAGCGCGCCCCGGACGTCCCGGCCCGCCTGCACGTTCGGCACGATCAGCGCCATGTCCGGTGAGAAGCGCGCCGAGACGGCCCGGAGCAGGACACTGGGAAACGGGTGTTGCAGCAGCGTGCGGGTCACGCCGACACCCTAGCGGCCACGCGGCACTCACGTACCCGCAGATGACGCGTCATACGGACTCCGGTTGAAAGGTTTGCAAAAACTTTCAACCCGAGCAGAGCGAGCAGGAGCGAAACGGGTTCCGGGCGTGGAGTTGGCAACCCGGTGTGGTTCCGGGTGGTGAACGAAACAGACGGAATCCGTATCATGCCACGCACCACAGGTCGTCCACCGGCTCGGCCGGCGTGTACGTCGGGCGGAACACCGTCACGAGCACGCCGCTGTGCACCAGGAACCGCATCTCCCCCAGGGCGTACAGACGCGCCTTTCCGGCGCAGACCCGCAGAAATCGCGCCCGGCGCAGCAGCCGCGCGAGACGCCGGGCCGCCGCGGGCCACGCGAGGTTCCCGGCGAAGCGTTCCTGAAAGCGGCTGATGGCGTGTCCGGTCAGGTGAATGTCGGTCATGGTGGTTCCTCCTGCCGGTCAGTGTTCCCGGTCGCCGCGTCATCCAGTGACGCGCGGCGCGGCGGGTGGCCCGCGTCGCCAGGTGACGCGCCGTGCCCGCACGCTGAGGGCGTCTCACGCGGACTCCGGTTGGTGTGCAGACACCGTCAACCCGAGCGGACTCGCAGAGTTGCGCCGCAGCGCGATCAGGAGAGAAACGCGCCTCCGGGCGTGAATGGCTGTCAACGCAACAAACGAAGTCCGGATCAGCGCCCCCGCAGGAGGTTCACCCATGACCACCATCACCCTGACCACCCCCGACACCCCCGCGCCCGCCCACTGGCACGACACCCACGTGCTCGCCCTGCCACAGCGCGAGGCCCGCACCGTGCCCCTGCACACCCTGCCCAGCGGCGCCGCCGTCCAGCGGTACCTGCGCCTCACCCACCCCGGCGGCATCTACACCCACCAGGCCGACGCGGCCGCCAGCGCCGCCCGCTTCGAGGATTTCGCCGTGACGACCGGCACCGCCAGCGGGAAAACCCTGTGCTTCCACCTCGCGGCCCTCGAAGCGCTGAGTACCCTCCCCGAGACCAAAGTGATCGTGCTGTACCCGCAAAAAGCCCTCGGCGCTGAGCAGGAGGGACGCTGGAGAGAGACCCTGCAGGCCGCCGGCATCGACGCCCGCGTCGGCCGCATCGACGGGAGCGTCCCCGTGAGCATGCGCGCCCAGATCCTCGACACCTGCCGCGTGGTGATCCTCACGCCGGACGTCATGCACGCCTGGCTGCTCGGTAACCTCGCCGTCAGGGCCGTGCGTGACTTCATCCGCGCGACCCGTCTGATGATCATCGACGAGGTGCACACCTTCACCGGCGTGTTCGGCAGCAACGCCGCGTTCCTCTTCCGCCGCTTCGAGCACGCCCTGAAGACCATGACCCGCAAGCGGCTGCAGTACGTCTGCGCGTCCGCCACCATCCAGGACGCCGCCACGCACCTCACCCAGCTCACGGGGCGGCCCTTCACCCTGATCGGCCCGGACCGCGACGGCTCGCCCCGCCACCCGGTGCACCTGCACTTCCTGCGCCCCACCGACCCGGCCCGCGACCTGCTGAGCAGCGCCGCCGCGCTGCTCGCGGATCTCGGCGCGAATGGCGAGCGCTTCATCTGCTTCAGCGACTCCCGCAAGCAGACCGAGAATCTCGCCAGCATCCTGGCCCGCAGGGGGGACAGCAGGGAAGAGGCCGAGGACACCAGCGCCGACCATCCACTCGACCACTCCCCCCTGGCCGGCCTGCGGGTCCTGCCGTACCGCAGCGGCTACGAGGCCCGCGACCGCGCCGAGATCCAGGCCCGCCTCGCCAGCGGGGACATGGACGGCATCGTCGCCACCAGCGCCCTCGAACTCGGCATGGACATCCCGCACCTCGACGCGGTCGTGCTGCTCGGCGTGCCTACCTCCAGCACCTCCTTCTACCAGCGGATCGGCCGGGTCGGGCGGCGCCGCGCCGGGCGCGTCCTGATCCTCGACACGGGCTCCGCCAGCGACGCGCTGCTCTTCGCGAACCCTGGGCAGGTGCTCACCCGGCCGCTGGCCGACGGGGCGCTGTACCTCGAAAACCAGAACATCCAGTGCATTCACGCGGCGTGCCTCGCGCGGGCCGGTGGGGAACACGACGCCGTGATGACCGCCCTGGGCCGTGACACCGACGCCGACCTGCAGACACCCGTCGCGTGGCCCGAGGGCTTCCTCGACCTGATCGAGCGGGAACGCACCGGCACGCTCCCGGCGTCCCTACACGCCCTGCGCGCCCAGGGCGGCGACCGGCCCAACCTGGCCTTCCCGCTGCGGGACGTGGAAACGAGCTACAGGGTCGAGGTGCGCCAGGGCAACAGTCCGCAGGACCTCGGCACGCTCTCCTACGGACAGGTCATGCGCGAGGCGTACCCGGGCGCGGTGTATCTGCACGCCACCCGCGCGTACCGCGTGACCCGCATCAACCCCCTGTCCCGCACCGTGCACGTCCGCCCGGAGAAGCACTTCTCCACCCGCCCCAGCTGCCTGCCCACCCTGGCCTTCCCGAACCTCGACGCCGGGAGCGTCCACCAGGCCGCGCGGCACGCCCTGCTTCACGCCGTGGACTGCGACCTGATGATCTCCGAGAACGTCACCGGCTTCGAGGAGCGGCGCGGCCCGAACACCTTCCAGACCATCTACCCCCTCGACGCGCACCAGACCGGCATCTCCTACCAGCAGGCGCGCTTCTCCCGGAACATGTACACGACCGGCATCGTCCTCCACCACCCGGACCTGCAGGGCGACGCGCCCCGCGGGCAGCTCGCGGAGCTGATCCTCGACGCGTTCCGCCTGACCGTCCCCTTCGAAAGCCGCGACATCGGCGTCACGACGGACAAACTTCGCGTGGAGCGGCCCGGCCTGCCCAAGGGCGACCAGGTGATCGTCATCTACGACCAGACGTACGGCAGCCTGCGCCTGTCGAGCCGCCTGCTCGGTGACGGCATTCTCGCGCGCGTCCTGCAGACCGCCGTCACCCTGGCCGAACACGACCTGACCGCCGGTCCAGTGGACGGGAACCTCCATCTGGTGCGCGGCACGCTACAGCGCCTCGCGCACGACGCCGCCCAGCCCGCCCAGACGCCCGCCTGGGCCGCCGCGACGCCGCCTCCCACCGACGGCGAACGGGTACGCGTTCTGATGGAAGGCACCAAGGGCATCTGCCTGCTGCACGACCACCGCGAGATGCAGATCACGCAGGTGTACTACAGCCCCCGCGCCGGACTGCAGTACAAGGGCCGCCTGAGCACCGACAACGCCTGGGACACCCACCTCACCGTCGTGCCCGTCGGCGGCGTTCAGGCCATCCCCGGCGTCAGCGCGCTCGGCTGGTACGACCTCGACCTGGGGGAGGTTGTGGAGGGAGAAACCGTGCCAGGTCAGACCGTGCCGTAGGCGCCGGGCCGGGAGGGGGCGATCACGCCACCCTCCCACGGTCCGTCTCAGGCCTGCGTGGCAGCGCGCTGACTGGCCTGCAGTCTCTGCCATGCGTGCCCGAGGGCCAGGCGGGCATTCTCGGTGAGGTACTTGAAGCCGTAGGCGCGCAGCACCAGCCGGTAGAGTGCTTCCCGCTCGCCGTACCCGAGGTTCGGTTCGCGGTCCACGAACTGCTGCATGAGCGCCTGCAGTTCAGACGGTGGAATGTCCGCCAGTTTGCGCGGACCGACCGCGCGCAGCCGCACGGCCGGGCTTCCGGGCGTGCGGACGATCTCGTCCAGGAACCCGACCGTGCCGTGTTCACGTTCCAGGATGAGCGCACCGTCTTTCAACGCGCGGCTCATGGCCTTGTTCAGCAGACTCTTGCCGACCGGAAGGGTGATGTTCGCCGCCTGGCAGTACAGTTGGTACGCGCGGCGGCACGCCATGGGCCCTTCGGCCGCGATGATCTCCCCCAGGCCCTCGATGACCGGCGCGAACGAATCGACGCTGCGCGGGTCCGGCAGGGGACGGCTGGCCCACAGGGCGTACGGTTCGAGCAGCGCGGCGCCGGAACCGGGCGCCCGTCCGTCCACTTCAGCGGTGGGGGCCGCGTCGATCACCTCGCTGGCCGTCTGCTCGATCGGTTCGTGCGCGGCACTCTCGGCCCGCTCGGCCGCCTCGGGTGACACCTCAGAGGTTTGTGCGTCCAGCAGAGCGCCGCTGAGTTCCGCTGGGGCTTCGGGTGAGGGCCCGTCATTCCGGGGGTCACCTTCCGGGTAGACGCCCCGGCGGTCCAGTGTCGTCCAGAGGTCTGCGAGTGCGGCGTCCGGGTCGCGGGTGAAGGTGCTGCCCCGCACCCGCCAGAACTCCATACCGGCCCGTTCGAGCGTCTGCTGCCGGGCGAGGTCCGCGCGGTACCGCTCCGGGCCGTGCCAGTGGTCCCCGTCGCACTCCACCGCGAGGCGACCCCGCAGGCCCTCCACGACGAGGTCGATGCGGTAGCCGTTCAGTTCGCACTGCGGGATGACGCGGTAGCCCCGGTCGACGAGTTGCAGGTACACGTCCACCTCGAGCCACGAGTCGAACGGGGCGGGTGCCCGCGTCTGCCCGCGCCCGGCGCGGCCGGCGAGGTCGCGCAGGTCGAGGATCTCCTGCCGGGGCAACGGACGCCACCCGGCCAGATCGGGACGCTGCACGTGGCGGATCAGGCTGGCGCGCAGGTCCTCCGGGCCGAGGTCGTCGGGCGTGACGCTGTGGAACAGCCACAGCTGATCACGGGCGCGGCTGACCGCGACGTTGTAGCGCGGCTGGAAGATCCGGTCGTCCAGCGCCACCGTTTTTTTCTTGCTGCCGCTGGGGCTGGCGACCATGCTCAGGAAGATCACGTCCCGCTCGTCCCCCTGGAAGGAGTACGCGTTCCCGCAGATGATCCGCCGGGCGCTGATCTCGGTCTCACTCAGTTCCCGCTGCAGCAGGGCGTTGATGACCTCCGCCTGCCGGTCCCCCAGGAGACTGATCACACCCATGGTCTTGCCCCGGTAGGCCGGATTGGCGACGCAGGCCTTGATCTGATCCACGATCGCGCGGGCCTCGGCCTGGTTGACCTTGTGTGTGGTCCCCGTGGTCGTGGCGTCCCGGACGTACTGGGCGATCAGGGGTTGCAGGCGGTCCGCGCCGAACTGCCGCAGCGCGATCAGCGGCTCGGTGTACGACAGGTCGCTGCTGAACTTGATGATCTCCGGCATGCAGCGGAAGTGTTCACGCAGGGCCAGCACGCCAGGGTACGTGTACTTCGCGAAGTCGTACAGGCTCGACTGCGGCGTGCCGATCACGTGCGTGGCCGGGAAGTCATGCAGGTACTTCTGCACGAGCAACTCCGTCTGCTCGGCAGAGATCCCCACGCCGTCGGGAGAGATCTGCTTGTCGTCCCCGACGACGATCAGCTTCTTCGCGATGTACGTCAGAAACAGGGACTCCGGACCGGACTGGGACGCCTCATCGATGATGACCACGTCGAACATGCCCTGCGCGGGCGTGAAGCTCTCCGCCACGAGGTGCAGCGGCATGATCCACGCAGGGATACTGTCGCGCGCCTGCGTCAGGGACCGCCGGGCGACCGCCATGAACTTCCCGGCGTGTTTCCCGGTGCCCTTCCCGACCTTCTTCACGGCCTGCTGCCACGCCACGAGGTTCGCCTGTTGCCCCTGCGTGAGTCGGTCAAGGGTGTTGCGCCACGCCTTGACCGCCGCGAGGTGCCCGAGCGTCTCACGCTGCTGCCCGCGGACGTCCCGCAGCGCCGCGCGCACCTCCTGTTCCGCCTCGGGGCGGGTGACGTCCCGGAGCTGCGCGTCCGCGTGTGCCCAGCGCCACGCGGCCTGCAGGTGCGTCAGCCGCGCCTGCCAGTCCGGGGCGTCCACGTTCTCCAGCAGGGCCGCTGCGAGCAGAGGCGCGCCCTGCTGGAGGCGCGAGAGCAGCGCCGACTGATCGTGGAGCGCCGCGGCGCGCCGGTCGAGTTCAGTCACGCGGAGGGACGCCGACCCGTACGCCACCGCGTCGCGCGCCTGCAGGCTCCTGATGAGGTCCTGCACGACCGGGTGGGCGCTCCCGGCTGCATGCAGGCCTTCAAGGTAGGGCAGGGTTCTCTCGAGGGCCTCGCGGCTCACCTGCGCGGCATGCTCCGCGTCCGCGGCGCGCAGGGCAGTGACCAGTGCGTCCAGTTCACTCTCGTTCCACCACTGCGGTTCGCCGAGGCCAGCGACGCTGCCGAGGGCCTGGCGGGCCCGGTCGAGGGCGTCCTGAATGCTGCTCAGGCCGCTCAGCAGGCTCAACTGTTCGGCCAGTTCCGCCAGTTGCAGGCGGCGGGGGCCATCCGTACTGACGCCCTGTGCCGCCCAGAGGTCCTTGAGTTCCGTCCACTGCTTTTCCAGGTGCAGCAGCCTCAGCAGGTCCTGAAGGGCGCCGCTGTTGTCCGCCGCGCGGCCCCCCACCGTCAGGGCGTCTTTGAAGTACATCCGGTCCCGCACCGCAGCGGGCGGCCCGAACAACCCCTTCCACTTCCCGCCGGCCTGAAGGTGCTTGATCACCTCGCGCGCGTCGGCCTCCAGCTGCTCTAGGGCGCGCCCACCATGCCCGGCGATGACGTTGGCGTCCATCCACTCCGCGTCCTTCTGGAGGCCCGGCAGCAGGTCCTGCGTGCGGGTCGTGAGGTCCTGCCAGCGGGCCCACTGGCCCTTGAGCAGGGCGTCCACCGCGCGGGGCAGCCATGCCGACGGGCGGCGCCGCGCGGTGATCACCTGCGTCTGCAGGTCCTGCAGGGCGCGCAGCAGCGCCTCACGGCGCGGCGCGGAGGCCTCGGCGAGCGGCGTGAATGCCTGCGACTCCCGACCGTCGCGGCGTGATTCGGCGAAGGTCAGCGCCTGCACTTCCGCGCGGGCGAAGTGCACGAAGTCCTCGGTCGTCGGCAGGCGGTCCAGGGACGGGCGGCTCAGCCGCAGACTGCGCGCCTCCTCCTCACGGACGTCCCGCAAGCGGTCCAGGAGCCGCGCCGCCTCCTCATCGGACAGCGGCGCCGCCGGACCGGTCGGGTTGACCTCCAGCACCCACTCGAACCGGGGTTCGTGCGCGCGGAGCTGCTCACCGATCTGCTGCGGCGTACCCCGGTAGCCGTGCAGGTCCAGCGAACCCGTTTCACTCAGCCGTAGCGCCTCGAGACGGTCCAGCAGGTCCGTCTCCCGCTGACGGAACTGTCCGAGCCGCTGCTCGAGGTCCTGCTCCTGCCTCAGTTCAGCCGCCGCGTCACGGTGATCCTTGCGGCGGATCACCTCCCCGACGGAACTCTCCAGCATGGCCCGCGCGTCACTGTCGCCCCGCAGGTGCGTCACGCACAGCGCCGCCAGTTCCGGCGGGAACTTGTCCCGCAGGACCTTCAGGGCGCGCTCGGTGTGACTGGTGACCAGCACCCGCTGGTTCGTCGCGAGCAGGTGACTGACGAGGTTCACGATCGTGTGCGACTTGCCCGTTCCAGGCGGCCCCTGCACGAGCACCCCCCGCGCCCGGCCGATCCGGTCGATGATGCTCCGCTGCGCGTCGTTCGACGGCAGCGGGAAGTAGATCGTGCGCGGCCCACCCGCGTGGGTCTCCAGGCGCGGCACGAGGTCGTGTTCACCCATGAAGCGCTGCGCGGCGTCCGGCACCTCCCCCCGCTGCAACTGCTCGAGCACACTGTCATACGTGGCTGCCAGCGTCCGCTCGCCACGCCGACGCAGGATCAGCGCGGGCGCCCAGTGCACCACGGGATTGACCGTGGCGCCCGTGGGGGGCCGGAGGTCAGGGACGAACAGGCCCTCGCCGGACGCGGAGTTCGCCCAGGCATTCAGGGCCGCCGGAACGCCATGCGGATCCCACACGTCCTCCTGGTACTCCCCGAGAATCGCCTCGGCGTCACTGGCCCGCACGCGATGCTGCGGGTCGAGCATGTCCTGTTCCAGCAGCGCCCGCGCGCCGTCCACGGACGGCACCACCGACAGCACGCCCCGCGCGGCGTCGAACTGCAGGTGGACCTGCGCGCTGATCAGGTGCCGGTCCACCGCGTACTCCCCGTCCGGTCGCCAGCGCAGCGCCCCGAACCCCAGCCGCAGCTCGTACCGTTCCCCTTCCGCCTGCAGCTTCTGATGCAGGTCGAACAACTCCACGTACCGGTCCTGCACGCCCAGCGCGCGGCGCTCCCCGGCCGCCCACTCGCGCCACTGCCGCTCGAACGCCTCCCAGGCCGCCAGGACGTCCGGGTGCTCGTCGAGGAACAGCGTGGTGCGGATGACCTGCGGCTGCAGGTCGTCGTCCAGGATGGTCTCCTCGATCACCCGCTGCGCCTGGACAGTCGGCGGGACGTCCACCTTGCGCAGGTCACCGGTCACCCAGTCCGCCAGCAGGGCCGGGAGTGTGGGGACAGCCTGGCGCGCGGGGCGGCGGATGCTCAGCCACGTCTCACCGATCTGATCAGGTGCGGCGTGAATGGGATTGAAGATCTCGGGTTCATCCGGCAGGCTGTGCAGCCACACCAGCGTGGCGTCGTCGTTCGTGCGCTGCGGCTTGAACTTCAACTGCGTGAATTCTTTGAGGTACTGGTAGAACCGCTGCGTGCGGTCCAGGTGGGCGGCGTCCATCATGTGATCCCTCGGGCAGGCGTGAAGCGTGGTGTGAAACTGGAGGTGGCAGCGGCGTGGGTGCGCTGCGGTGGCTCAGAGTGTCGCACGGTGCGCGTGTCCAGGCGCACGAAAACGCCGCACCCCCACCGGGCGGCGTCACGACCGGACGCCCCATGAAGCGACGCTCAAGTCCCCCTCCGGTCACCTTCGCTTGAGTCGCCCCGTGCCGTCCCGTATCAGAGACGTATGCGCCGCCTCCTGACTGCCCTGCTCGCCCTGAGCTTCACGGCTGCCCACGCGATCGACCGGGTGCCCGGCACGAACACGTACTACTCCGCCCGCACCGACCCGATCACCGACGTGAACACCAGCTTCATCCTCATTCCTGAAGTGAACGACCAGACCGACCAGACGTCATACACCATCCGCTGCTCGAACCGTGACCAGGCGGAACTCTGGTCGTACCTGAGTGCCAAGCACGCCCTGCTGGCCGACACGGAACTCGAGTACGCCACGAAGCCGGTCGTGACCATCCGCCTGGGCAGCGATGCGCCGGTCGTGCTACGCGATCAGGACGTCAGCATCGTCTCGAACGCCAGTGACGACACGGACAGCGCCGCCATCGGCTTCACCACCGGACCCACCCGGCAGATCGTCGCGGGCCTCGCGGCCGGGAAGCGCCTCGTGGTCCGCATCAACCGCGCCAGCGGCGGACAGGCCCTCACGTACACCTTCCCCGCCACGGGCGTCGGGACCGCCTGGGCGACCATCGGCGCGTGCGGGACCGTGCGGGCGGGCAGCGCCGGGCCAGCGCCCGTAACGATCACGCCCGCACCTGGCGCGGCCGCACCGAAGTTCACCCGCTGGTACTTCACGACCTGCACGGACGCCACGAGCGGCGCGGTCCGCGCGGGACTGATCGCGGGCCGCGCGCACCTGTGCGACCTCGTGATCGACACTGTTCCCAACGGCGCGCAGCCCGTCCGGGCGGAGTTCCGGTACGAACTGGAGTACCGCGAGGCGGGCCGCACCGGGAAACTCATGCTCGACAGCGTCGACCGCTGGCCAGCGACCGGCACGAGCGGCGCACGGTACCGGCAGAGCGGCACGCAGCTGATCTTCACGCTGCCCCTGAACGTCCGCGCGCGGCCCGAGCGGGTGTACACCAGCATCAACGTGACCGCCACGGTGTACTTCAATAACGGCACCAGCAAGCGTGTGTACGAGCCCCTCCCCGTCCGCCCCGCCAACTGAAGCGGCATGGACAGGTTACCGGCCGTGGCGCTGGCTGTTCTCCTCGTGGCAGGCTGCTCTCCGAAGGCGCCCCGTATGACGACAGCGCAACTCGTCGAACACATGCAAGACCTGGCTACCAAGAGCCTGTCCCTGACGCCTATCGCGTGCGTCGAGGAGGACCAACGCCGCCGACCTGAAGTGCGGTGCTACACCTCGACCACGTCCGCCCAGGAGTTCGCCGAGCAGGTCGGTGAACTGGAACGTTTGCGCAACACGACCGGCTGGCGTGACGACTACGGCGTCCTCAACGCCAGCCTGCGGTATGGGCAGAACCCGCAGGGGATCGTGGTGGCCTTCGAGCGACCCAACGGATCATGGCAGGTGTTCCCCAGCACCAGGCCGCTGGCCCAGGCGCAGGCAAAGGGGGCCAGGGGGTACGTGACCATCATCGTGAACGAGCCCGACTGAATCCGGATGGTGCGCGCGGCGGCCGTTTCGGCTGTGACCAGTGAGAACAGTTGACTGCAGGCGTGCAGCACGTCGCCCGGTTTCCCGACCGTACCCGTGACGCGCCGCGCGGGGGTCTGGCCTGCCTGAGGAACTCAATGCAGGCTGATGTCCCCTTTGCAAGGGCGCTGCCCGGATGATGGCTCCTCCTTTTTCAGGAGGTGGAGTTCTCCGCATTCGTGCAACCCCCAACACCGCACGCGCAGCCGTGTTGGGGAGCCTGCTCGTCGGTCACGGTGCGGTCACGGCGCCGTTGAGAAGGTATTCACGGGTCGCGACCCTCCCCTGGAGGAACCCATGAATGAGCTGCTCTTCGTCACGCCGGTCCTGGATCAGAGGGCCTTCCTGGCCCTGTTCTGGTTCCGTTGGATGTTCCGGGACTGGTCGGAGCCGCTATGAGTCTGCCCGGTCACCAGTTTTCCCTGTCGAGGGTCCGGACGTCCGGCGAGTGGGATATCGTCGCCCGGATGCGGTACCGCGCGTACCGATCGGTTCAGGCCATTCCCGAGAAGGCCGACGCGCGTTTCACGGACGCCTTCGACGAGCAGCCTCAGGCCATGACGGTCCTTGCTCATCTGGGCGAGGTGCCCGTGGCGTCCACCCGCACCCTCTGCGCGCGAGGTGATCTTGGCGGCCTGACCAGCTCAGTGGCGTTCCACGACGTCATGCGGACGATTCCTGCCGACGCCGTGGTCGTGGAGGCCAACCGGTTCGTCGCCGATCCGGTGCAGGCGCATCTGGGCGGTGGTGCGGTGTGGGCGCTGTTCCGGGCTCATCTGCTCCGGTGTGCGGCCGTGAAGGCCGACTTCTTCGTGGCGGGCGTCCGCGCCGAACACGTGGCACTGTACCGCCGTCTCATGCATCTCGAGGTGGTCAGTGAGGCCAGGATCTTTCCCGGCCTCCGGACCCCGATGGTGCTGATGGTGGGCGACTGCCGCCGTGACCTCGAACGGATCTTCCTCGAGCGGCCCCACCTGCGCCCCGCACAGGTTGAGGCCGAACGGCTGTTCGGGGAGGTGAGCCGTGTTTACCCTGACCACCAGTACGCGCGTCCGGGCCTCTGAAGTGCCTGTGGACTGGGACGCCTACGCGCGGGAGTACGATCATCTGCTGCTGCAGAACCCGGCGTACCTGGATGTCCTGTCCCTCTTCGCGTCGGCGTTGAAGCAGTACCCGCCCCCTCGCGGCGCGGTCGCTCTGGATATCGGCTCCGGCACGGGGAACCTCGCGGCGGTCCTCTCACACGTCCGCCCGGACCTGCACTGGTCCCTGCTGGATCCCTCCGCGGCGATGCAGCGTGCCGCCGTCCGCAAACTGAGGGGCCGGGCCGTGACGGCCCTCCTGGCTCCGGCAGACGATGTCGATCTGACGGCCATCCGCCCGCATCTGATTACGCTGATGCATAGCCTGTACACCCTGCCCGACCCCCTGGGCACGCTGCGCCGCTGCGCGCATGCGCTCGAGCCAGGCGGCTTGCTGATCCTGTGCGACATCGGTCGGCCTCTGGACGTCACGCGTTGGGCGGCGTACCTGGCCCGAACGAGCGTGACGCGTCAGGGTGTGCGCGCCACGGTGCGGTTGCTGCGCTCAACGGGGCAGGTCCGCGCACAGAACCACGCCATTCGCGCCGCGCAGCGGGCCGGTCGCTACTGGCTGCACAACCCGGCGGAACTCCGTGCGGCGGTGGAAGCGGCGGGCCTCACCGTGCACGAGCAGCGCCTCGCGTACCGCGGGGACAGCGATTTCCTGATCGCCTCTCGACCTGGCGGGGCGGGTAGGCCATGACGTGGGGCACATTGAACCTTCTGGCGTTCGTCGCCTGCTTCGGCGCGTTTACGTGGGCGATGCAGGGCGGCCTGTTCCGTACCACTGACCAGGCGCCGCCTGGTCTGACCCTCATCCGTGTCCTGGGTGCACTCAGCATGGCCGCGCAGTTCCTGACCCTCCTCCTGGCCCGTCAGGCGAACGATCTGCGAGCCGGGGCAGGCTTCGTCCTGTACGTGGGCGCCCTGGCATTGTTCGCGTGGGCCGCGCGAACCATCTGGCAACGGCGGCTCACGCTCGCGTTCGCCGACGACGAACCCGCTCACCTTGAAACGCGTGGCCCGTACCGGTGGATCCGGCATCCGTTCTATACGGCCTACGTGCTGGGCTGGCTGGCTGGTGTTCTGGCCACCGGACACCTGGCGCTGCTGACGACAGTGCTGATCATGGGCACCCTGTATGTCCGCGCCGCCCGGCAGGAAGAACTCAAGTTCGCCCGTAGCGCCCTGAGCGGCGCGTACACCTCGTACCGGCAGCGCACCGGCATGTTCATCCCGAACCTCTGGTCGCGCACAGGAGACACCCCATGAACGAACGAGCCCTGACCGACCTCGGTGTCGATCCCGCCACACTTACCGCTGAGGACGTCATGGTGCGCCTTGACGCGCGGGTCGAGCAGCTTGTCCGCGACCTGCAGGCCCGGCCCTTCTTTCAGGAGGTGATGAGTGGCCACCTGTCCCAGCCTGTCCTGCGCAGGGTGCTGCAGGAGGTGTACCTGGACATCGCGCTGTATCAGGAGCACATCATCGAGGCGTCCATCGCCCTGATCGGTCAGATGCCCCGAAGTCTCGACGTGCGCCTGATCGAAGACCTCCTGCATCACCAGGCGGAGGAGTTCGATCACGGGGAGATGGCGGTGCGCGACTACGTCGGCCTGGGCGGGCACGAGGCGACTGCGCGTGGCCGACGGATGACCCCGGCTGCGTTCGGCATCGCTGCGCTGCGCCGCATGATGGTGCATACGCGTGACTGGCCGGCGTGGCTCGGGAGCCTGTACGTCGTGGAGTGCAGCACCCCGATCCTGACCGCTTTCGTGAAGGATCACTTCCGGGGGCAGGGTGTTCCCGGACGCGGTCTGGAATTCATTGATCATCACGCCACTGCCGACCTGGAGCATGCGGCGCTGCTCCGGAACGTCCTGCTGGAGATCGCGCAGGCTGTCCCAGACGCGCGGGAGGGAATGCTGTACGGCCCGGAGTACTACCTGCAGCTGTACCCCGCCGCGTCCTGGGAGGCGGCGTACCGGCGGGCGCTGCAGGGCACGCCGGAGGTGAGTGCCGGTGAACCTGCGTGACCTGCCCCTGCTGGGCCAGGGCCTCCTGGCGCAGGGCGACGACTGGCAGGTGCATCTGGTCCGCCCGGGTGACCCTCTGTTCACCGCCGTTCTGGTCGGTCGGCAGGCAGTCAGTTGCGGCCCGGTCACGGACGCCATAGACGGCCACTCCACCCACTACGCGCTCATGCAGGGCGGGACCTTGCAGGTGTGGTTCCGGGTGACGCGCGCCCATCAGGGTTCCCTCGACTGTGAGGGGGCCTACCCCCCAGAGCTCGTTGAGGCGTTCCGGCCGGTTCTGGCGTCCACCAGTCGCCTGGGCCGCCCACCTGGACCGGGCCGCAATCACCTGGTCATCCTCGCCATGCGGTGCGGGTGGGCCCACCAGTTGAATCAGGGCGCCGAGGTTGATCTGATCAATGCCCGGGCCTCACTCGCACCCCTCTACACGCGCCTGCAGTACCCGGCGTTGCCCGGCTGGTCGTTCACACATCCGCGAACTGGCGCCACGCACGACGTGCGCGCCCTCGCACCCGCCTGCGACATCCGCGGTAGTTGGGGCGACGTGTTCGCCGACCTTCCGGTCGCGCGGGCCGCGCCACACCGGGCGCGCCTCACTGCGGCCGGACGGCTGGTCGGTGCGCGGTGATGTCGCGGGCCCTGCTGCTCTTCAGTTCCGCGCGGGGCCAGACCCGCCGGGTGTGCCGCCTCCTCGCGGCACCACACGCCGCCCTCGACCTGATGGAACTCACGCCCGACCCGCCCCGGTGCGGCGGGGGGCATGACGTGGTGATTTTCGCCTCCCCGACGTACGGGCAGGGCGAGTTGCATCACGTCTGGACGGCCCACCTCCCGCAGCTCATCCAGGTGTTCGGTGCGGCTCATCCCGCCCAGGGGGGGCTGCTGGTCCTGGGTGACCGGCGCTATCACGCCCGCACGTTTGCCGGTGCCGTGAACGCGTTCCACCGTCACCTGTGCGGCACGCCGCTCGCCCAGCTGCTCGACCGCGTCTGCGTCCTTGATCCACGCCAGAACCCCGCGTGGCAGCAGCACGCGTCCACATGGCTGGACGCGATTCTTCAGGAGGGTTCAGGAGGACCTTATGACGACGCTGAGTACCACCATTGAGCTCGCAGATGAAGTGCTCGCGCTGTTCGAGTCGCAGAGGGACTGGGAGGCCGCCCAGCGACTCTGGCCGGCTCTGCGCACCTGGCGTCTGGCTGACCCGCTCGGCTGGCCCGACCGCATCGCTGAGCTGCGGGGTCATCCCGTGTTCGCGCACCTGCACACCTGCCCGTTCACGCACCGGGCGTTCCATAAACCGCGCGGGTACGCCGGGGACGCCGTGATGCTCGATCACATGTACGGCCTGACCCTCACCTTCCCGCATCCGGCCTCGCCCGGCGGGCGCCTGTATGCGTACACGACGAACAGCCCCGCCGCGCATGCCGTCCGGGAGCGACGCGCGCGCCTCGCCGACCTGATCGACCGGGCCGCAGCGAGACGGCCGGATGCCCGCATCGTGGCTCTCGCCGCCGGACACGGCCGGGAACTGGGCCAATCGGGTGCGGTCCGTCGGGGGACGCCGATCACGTTCGTGGCGGTCGATCAGGACCGGGAGAGCCTCAATGAGCTGCGGCGCAGCTACCCGGACGTGCAAACCGAAGTGGTCACCGGGAACATCCGGGACGTGATCACTGGTGACCTCACGTTCGACGCGGACGTGGTGTACGCGGCGGGGCTGTTCGACTACCTGCCGGATTCGGCCGCGCGGCGCCTCACGTCCCGGATGGCGCGGATGCTCCGCCCAGGCGGGGAGATGCTGATCGCGAACTTCGTGCCGGACTGCCCCGACATCGGGTTTATGGAGGCCTGCATGGACTGGCACCTGATCACCCGCACGCAGGAGCAGGTGCACGACCTGTTCGCAGACGTGCCGTATCCGGAGCAGGTCGTCACGGCGCTGGATGACTACGGCACCA